>CABSYS010000088.1:0-6523 GCA_902482045.1 uncultured Collinsella sp. | reverse complement strand
CCTTTACGAGCTTCTTCCATCTGGCTAACCTGTCGGAGGAGAACTACCGTGTCGCGCAGCTGCGTGAGCGCGAGGCCGGCGCATCGACCGATACCGAGGTCGATCCCGCCAACGAACTCACCGTCGCCTATCACCAGTTGGTAAACGAGATGGGTGTCGAGGGCGCCAACGAGCTGCTCGACAAGCTCGAGTTCCACCCTGTCTTTACCGCACATCCCACCGAGGCCCGTCGTAAGGCCGTCGAGGGCAAGATTCGCCGTATCTCCAACCTGCTGGAGGAGCGTCCGCGTCTGGGCGGCTCCGACCTGGTGGAGAACGAGCGCCATATGCTGCAGGAGATCGACGCCCTGGTGCGTACGAGCCCCATCGCGCTCAAGAAGCCCACGCCGGTCGAGGAAGCCGATACCATCATCGACATCTTCGATAACACGCTGTTCGACGTCATCCCCGTTATCTATCGTCGTTTTGACGATTGGGTGCTGGGCGACAAGGCCGGTACCGTGCCGCCGCTGTGCCCGGCGTTCTTCCATCCCGGCAGTTGGATCGGTTCCGACCGCGACGGTAACCCCAACGTCACCGCCAAGGTGAGCCGTGAGGTCGCCGCCAAGTACTTCACTCACATGGTGCTCAAGCTCGAGGACAAGTGCCGCCGCATCGGCCGCAACCTCACGCTCGAGGCCACCTACAGCAAGCCGTCTGCCGAGCTCATCAACCTGTGGAACCATCAGGTCGAGATGAGCACCCAGTACACCGCACGTGCCGAGCTGATCTCCGAGCACGAGCCGCATCGCGCCGTCATGCTCGTCATGGCCGACCGTCTGAACGCCACCGTGCGTCGCATCACCGACACCATGTACCACAGCGCCGATGAGTTCTTGGATGACCTGCGCGTCGTCCAGCGCTCGCTGGCCGCCTGCGGTGCCGTCCGTGCTGCCTACGGCCCGGTCCAGACCATCATCTGGCAGGTCGAGTCCTTCGGCTTCCATATGGTCGAGATGGAGTTCCGTCAGCACTCCGTGGTGCATGCCCGTGCCCTCAAGGATATCCACGAGAACGGTATCCATGGCGACCTGCAGCCCATGACGCGCGAGGTCATCGACACCTTCCGCGCTATCGGCTCCATCCAAAAGCGCTACGGCAAGAAGATGGCTCACCGCTATATCATCTCGTTCACCAAGAGCGCCCAGCATGTGGCCGACGTCTTTGAGCTTGCCCACCTGTCTTTTGCACACGAGGAGGATGTCCCCGAGCTCGACGTGATCCCGCTGTTCGAGCAGCTCGAGGACCTCGAGGGCTGCGTCGACGTGCTCGACCAGATGCTTACGCTGCCTGTGGTGCAAAAGCGCCTTGCCCAGACCAACCGCCGCATGGAGGTCATGCTGGGCTACTCCGACTCCTCCAAGGATGCCGGTCCTACCACGGCCATGCTCGCGCTGCACTCTGCGCAGGAGCGCATCGCCAAGTGGGCCGAGAAGAACGATATCGACCTGGTGCTCATGCACGGTCGCGGCGGTGCCGTGGGCCGTGGCGGCGGCCCGGCCAACAAGGCCGTGCTGGCGCAGCCCAAGGGTTCGGTCAACTGCTTCTTTAAGCTCACCGAGCAGGGCGAGGTCATCTTTGCCCGTTACGGCAACCGCACGCTGGCTCAGCGCCATGTTGAGTCCGTTGCCGCCGCAACGCTTTTGCAGTCGGCCCCGAGTGTCGAGAAGACCAACACCGAGACCACGCAGAAGTTCTGGGATATGGCCGAGAAGCTTAACGCCGCAAGCCACGAGCGCTATCTGGACCTGCTGAACACCGAGGACTTTACACCGTGGTTCTCGACCGTGACGCCGCTGACCGAGGTCGGTCTGCTGCCGATCGGCTCGCGTCCCGCCAAGCGCGGCTTGGGCGCCAAGTCGCTCGACGACCTGCGTACCATTCCGTGGATCTTCAGCTGGAGCCAGGCGCGCATTAACCTGGCCGCTTGGTACGGCCTGGGCACCGCCTGCGAGCAGTTGGGCGACCTTGACCAGCTCAAGGCTGCCTACCAGGAGTGGCCGTTCTTCCGCACCTTTATCGACAACATTGAGATGTCGATCGCCAAGACCGACCAGCGCATCGCCAAGATGTATCTGCACCTGGGCGATCGCCAGGATCTGTCCGAGAAGGTCTTCACCGAGATGCAGCTCACGCGTAAGTGGGTCCTTGCCATCGTCGGTGACGAGTGGCCGCTGCAGCGCCGCCGCGTGCTCGGCTGCGCTGTCCGCGTGCGCAACCCCTACGTCGACGCCCTGTCCATCGCCCAGGTCCGCGCCCTTCGCGAGGTGCGTATGAACCAGGACGAGATGGCCGAGGAGAAGAAGGCCGAGTACATGAGCCTGATTCTTTCGACTGTGACCGGCGTCTCGGCAGGTTTGCAGAACACGGGGTAATCGATAGCCCTGTAGTCGTCCGGGTCCGCCATTAGTTTACTTTTAGGCACGTCCTCGGACATGCAAGAAGCCCTCGCTGCGCACTTTGTGCGGCGAGGGCTTCTTGCGTCCTGCGGAGTGTGCCTAAAAGTAAACTAATGGCGGACCCTGCGATGTCCGGTCTTCGGCGGATTACTGGCTGGGGGAATAATGGCGCGCTTCGCGCGTTTGGAAAGGGCTTCGTGCTGCGGAATGCATTCAGAGGGAGACCCATCGGGTCCCTTCGTCCTCGGTCTTCTGGGATTAAAGCTGAGGAGAAGAATGGCGCGCTTCTCGCCTTACGACTGTAGCGGCCGCGGTCCCGTTTGGGATCGCGGCCGTTTTGTTATGGGGCAAATATGAACGTTGTGTTAATGAGTCGGTGGACGGTGGAGTTTTTCGGTGAGCGGCGTATCCTTCCAACGGTTTATCTAGTGTGTCAGTTGAAAGGAAGAGGGCGCTCGTCATTGTTTGAATGTGAACTGCCGTTTGACCACAAGACGTTGCATCTGGAGCTCGAGGATAAGAACTTCGCGGGTGTGATGGAAGGTCATCAAAACGAGTTTAAGACCACGAAATCGCAGGAAGAACTGGTAGAGGAGTCGCTTGCCAACCCTTATGGCTCACCTTCGCTCGAGGAGCTTTGTGCTGGCAAGAAGGATATTGTCATCATTAGCTCCGACCATACGCGCCCCGTTCCCTCGCGTGTGACGATGCCTATTCTGCTGCATCACATCCACTCCGCTGCGCCTGAGGCGCGCGTTCGCATTCTGGTTGCTACAGGTATGCATCGTCCGTCGACGCACGAGGAGCTCGTCAACAAGTACGGCGAGGAGATCGTTGCCAACGAGGAAATCGTTATGCACGTCGCGACTGACGACAGCATGATGAAAAAGATTGGCACCCTGCCTTCTGGTGGCGAGTGCATCATCAATAAGATTGCCGTCGATTGCGATCTGCTGCTTGCCGAGGGCTTTATTGAGCCGCACTTCTTTGCTGGTTTCTCCGGCAGCCGCAAGTCCGTCCTGCCTGGCATCGCCAGCTACAAGACCATCATGTACAACCACAACGGCCAGTTTGTGAACGATTCTCATTCGCGTGCAGGCAACCTTTGCCACAATCACGTGAGCGAGGACATGTTTGCCGCTGCCGAGATGGCTCACCTTGCCTTTGTGCTCAATGTGGTGCTCAACGGCAAACACGAGGTCATTGGCTCCTTCGCCGGCGACATCCATAAGGCACACGAGGCTGGCTGCGAGTTCGTGAAGAGCCTTGCCGGCGTTGAGCCCGTCGAGTGCGAGATTGCCATTACCACCAATGGCGGCTACCCGCTCGACCAGAACATCTATCAGGCCGTGAAGGGCATGTGCTCTGCAGAGGCCACACTTCCCGAGGGCGGCGTGATCATCGATGTCGCCGGTTGTGTCGACGGTCACGGTGGCGAGGGCTTCTATCACAACATCGCCGACAATGATCCGGCAGAGTTTGAGCGCGCCTGCATCGACCGTCCTAAGGACGAGACCCTGCCCGACCAGTGGACGAGCCAGATCTTTGCCCGCATCCTGGCGCATCACCCCGTGATCATGGTCACCGACCTGTGCGATCACCAGATGATTAAGGATATGCACATGACGCCGGTTAACACCCTCGATGAGGCGCTCAAGCTCGCCTTTGAGATGAAGGGTGCCGATGCCAAGGTGGCCGTCATTCCCGATGGCCTGGGCGTTGTCGTCGCTCAGCACTAGTGTGCGGCCCAAACGAATCGTTTATAACCGACAAGAAAGATAAGGTTTTATGCTTACCAAACTCCTCTGCGAATTCGGCGCAACGGCCCTCATGATCATCTTTGGCGTGGGCGTGCACTGCGATACCGTGCTTAAGGGCACCAAGTATCAGGGCTCCGGCCACATGTTTGCCATCACCACTTGGTCTTTTGGCATCTCGGTCTGCCTGTTTGTCTTTGGCGGCGCCGTGTGCATGAACCCGGCTATGGTGCTTGCCCAGTGCATCGTAGGCCTGGTGCCGTGGAGCAGCTGCATCCCCTTCATGATTGCCGATATGCTCGGCGGCTTTGTGGGCGCCGTAATCGCTTGGCTTATGTATGCCGATGAGTTCAAGGCTTCCGAGGGCGTCGTCGACCCCATTGCCCAGCGCAACATCTTCTCGACCAACCCCACCACCGAGGGTACGAACTACGCCCGTAACTTCTTCTGCGAGGCTATCTGCACCTTTGTGTTCATCAGCGCCATCCTCGCTGCCGCTAGCCGCGCCGGCGAGAACGTTCTGATGCTCGCCATCTGCGTCGGCCTGATCGTTTGGGCCGTTGGCATGGGCATGGGCGGCATCACCGGCTTCGCCATGAACCAGGCTCGTGACCTTGGTCCTCGCATGGCCTATCAGGTGCTGCCGATCAAGAACAAGGCTGACAACAACTGGAAGTACGGCCTGCTTGTTCCTGGCATCGCTCCGTTTATCGGTGCCGCTCTGGCCGCGCTGTTTGTGCACGGTTTCTTGGGCATGTTCTAGTCCAAGACAATTGATATAACGCCCGGGTCCGGCATAGGTTAACTTTTCGCCGCGTCCTCGGACATGCAAGAAGCTCCCGCTGCGCACTTCGTGCGGCGGGAGCTTCTTGCGTCCTGCGGAGTGCGGCGGAAAGTTAACCTATGCCGGACCCTGCGGGAATCCAGTTGTGTTCGAACAAGCAACCAACATATATATCTGAATTTGGATGTGGTGGGCACTTTGTTGTTAGGCGCTTTGAGGTGCGAGTGACACTTTGGGATGCGTGGCGGCCTGGGTTGGGGCGATGCTTTGGGATGAGCTTCTTACTTAGTTGAAGAGGGGTTTTATGGCTGATAGGTAGTCTTTGGCTACGTCCTCTTTTGGGGCTTGGAAGTTGTGCCAGGCCCACCATTGGACCATTCCTACGAAGCTTGAGGCTATGTGGTGTAGTAGGAAGCTTCGGTCCATGGTGGCGGCGGGGCCGTTTGGGTCGGTAGGGACGGTTTCGGCTGCGCGCGACATGATGGTCTTGCGGAGGCAGTCGGCGAAGACGCGTGAGCCGGCGCCGGCTACGAGAGCTCGAACGCCCTGGCGGCGCTCCCAGAGGTTGTTGAGGATATGTTCGACCTGCACGAGTGGGTCGTCGAGCGGTGTGCCATCGTCGTCGAGGGCGTGGGTGCAGATGTCGCTTACGAGCTTGGACAGTAGGTCGTCTTTGCTCTTAAAGAGGCCGTAGAACGTGGCCCGACCCACATGGGCGCGCGCGATGATGTCGCCGACGGTGATCTTGCCGTAGTCCTCCTCGCGAAGGAGCTCGGAAAACGCCGTGACAATGGCGGCGCGGCTTTTGGTTTTGCGGGCATCCATGGCTATGCGTCCACGTGAACAAGCAGGCAACGGAGCGTGCCGGAGCAGCCCTCGTAGGGGCGCTTACCGGCGCCGTAGCCGACGGCTTCGATGCGGTAGCGGGCCGGCAGGTGCTCGGACGTGCGCAGCGCGGCGACGATGGCGGCGCCCGTGGGCGTCACGAGCTCGCCGGCGACCGGTGCGGGCGTGAGGGCGATATTGCCTGCCTGGCATAGGTTGACGACGGCGGGCACCGGGATGGGCATAAGGCCGTGGGCACAGTGGATGGTGCCGTGACCCTCGGAGAGCGACTCGACGACAATATCCTCGATGCCCAGGTCATCGAGGCAGATGGCGACAGAGCAGATGTCAACGATGGAATCGATGGCGCCTACTTCGTGGAACATGACGGTCTCGGGCGTTTTGCCGTGGGCCTTGGCCTCGGCGGCGGCGAGCGCGGTAAAGATGGCGAGCGCGCGACGCTTGGTGCCATCACTCATCTGCGAGCCATCGATGATGGCGGTGACGTCCGCCAAAGAACGGTGATGGTGGTGGTGGGCGTGATGGTGACCCTCGTGGTCGTGGTCGTGGTCGTGGTCACGCGCGTGCCCATGGCGGTGCTCGTGCTCACCATGGGCATGATGGTGGTGCTCATGCTCGTGTGTGTGCTCGGCAGCTGCTTCGTTGCCGTAGAGCCAGGCCATGTCGCTGTCTCTTATACACATCTGACGCTGCCGACG
>CABSYS010000087.1:0-6538 GCA_902482045.1 uncultured Collinsella sp. | reverse complement strand
GCGTCGACTGCGGCCCGCGCGCCTACCTGCGCCCGGGCACCCACATGCTCGACGGCTCCAAGGCCGGCACGCACGTGGAGATCAAGAAGTCCACGATCGGCGAGGGTTCCAAGGTGCCCCACCTGTCCTACATCGGCGACACCACCATGGGCTCCGGCGTCAACGTGGGCGCGGGCTCCATCACCTGCAACTACGACGGCGTCCACAAGCACAAGACCGTCATCGGCAAGGATGCCTTCATCGGTTCCGACACCATGATGGTCGCGCCCGCCCAGATTGGCGACGGCGCGCTCGTGGCCGCCGGCTCCGTCATCACTGAGCCGGTCCCGGCAGACGCACTCGGTCTGGGCCGCGCCCGTCAGGTAAATATTGAGGGCTGGGCCGCCGATTATCGCCGCCGTCTGCACGAGGACGACGAGGCATAACGCTTTACCAAGCACAAAAGGAGCTGTTCCATGGGGACGGCTCCTTTTTCTATCGTGACCTGCGCGACCGGATGAGTGGTCGGTTCGTGTCCGTTGACGGTAAAGACGTTATCAAGACCCGATTAACCCCGTCGCGCGGTTACAATGCAAAAAGGCATCTATATGGCATTCGATGTATAAAGGAGAAGGGTAATGCCGATTAATGATCCCGAGAAGTCGGAGAATATGCGCAAGTCCATCCGCGTGTATTCCGGTTCCTCCAACCGTCCCCTCGCTCAGAAGATCGCTGAGTACCTTGGGGTCGAGCTTTCGGGCCTTACGCTAAAGCAGTTCGCCAATGGTGAGATTTACGCCCGCTACGACGAGACCGTCCGCGGCGCCGACGTCTTCCTGATTCAGTCCGTGGCTGGCGGCAACGTCAACGACATGCTCATGGAGCTGCTCATCGCCACCGACGCTGCTAAGCGCGCATCCGCCCGCTCCATCACCGCCGTTATCACCCACTACGGCTATGCCCGCCAGGACCGCAAGGCCGGCCCGCGCGAGCCCATCACCGCCCGCCTCGTCGCCAACCTGCTCGAGCGCGCCGGTGTCGACCGCATCATTACCCTCGACCTGCACCAGGGTCAGATCCAGGGCTTCTTTGATATCCCGGTTAACCACCTGTCCGCACTGCCGCTGTTTGGCCAGTACTACAACGACATGCACTTCGACACCGACAACCTGGTTGTCGTCTCCCCCGACGTGGGTCGCGCCAAGGCCGCCAAGAAGCTGTCCGACATGCTCGGCTGCGACCTGGCCATCGCCCACAAGGGCCGTCCGCGCCACAACGCCGCCGAGGTCATGGGCATCATCGGTGACATCAAGGGCAAGACCTGCATCATCAACGACGACATGATCGACACCGCTGGCACCCTGTGCGCCAACGTCAAGGAGCTCAAGGCTATGGGCGCTGGCGACATCTACGTCTGCGCCACCCACGGTATCTTCTCCGGTCCGGCCATCGAGCGCCTGAACGACGCCCCGATCGTCGAGTGCGTCGTCACCGACGCCATTCCCGTCGAGGTGGGCGGCAAGATCAAGACTATCTCGGTCGCCGAGGAGTTCGCTCAGGCCATCTCCGCCGTTTACCACGAGGAGCCCGTCTCCACGCTCGTCGGCGGCGATTTCGCGCTGTAGCCTGCCGCGCATCATCTTTGATGCTTTTAAAGGGTCGGAAGCTCGCTTCCGACCCTTTTTCTATCCCTCGCCAACCTTCCCTGGACAATTAGTTCAGATACGTATTTTTTTAAAGCTCCAAAGGACCGTTCGGAGCCTTCTGAGCTCCCCAGCGGATGCCATGCCGTCCAAATCTCATCGTTCTCGAGTACAACCGCTGCATATTTACCCTCAAATCGCCCTCAAGGGCCTTAGGCACGCCTCGAACGCCCGCCGCCTTATACGTATCTGAATTAACCGTCCAGTAGCTATCGTCAACCTTCGCGGCAGAGCTCAATTTCCTGCAATCCCCTCAACCGATTTCATAACACCCAGCCGTTCATGGCGCGCAGCGCCCCGCTGAGCGAAAAGAACGGTATGGGAGTCGCATTCTGCCGCCAACTTAGTACGTTATAGCTATGACGACCGTGATTTCACATTTCTCCGCCCTCCGCGCAATTCGTCGCGCACGACGGGCGTACTCTGCCCTACCCTGGGACTCCGTTGATAGTGAACAGCAAGCACAGGCCTTGGCTAGCTGCATTCCCAATAATGACGCGATAGACTTTGGCGCACTTTCGATACTCGATGCCTGGAATGAAGATGATTCCGAACTACTCGATCTTCTCGTTTCAGACGAAGACAACAGACGCCCCGACAAGCGGCTTCTTCAGCATATTCTCACCGCTCCGCTTCCTGAAGGTGCAATTATGCACGTCGAGGCCGACATCTACGCAACGTCTCCTGCCGTGACAGCCATGCTTTGTTCCAAAAATGAATCAGTCGCCAAAACCTTGATGCTTCTCATGGAACTGCTCGGAACCTACTCCCTTCCTCCCGGGGCAACATACCCCATTGCCCATGACGACATCTGGCCCAAGGGCGATGGCTGCGCAGCGACGGGCGATCTTGATTGCTTGGGCAACCAGTCGGTGGTCGAGCAACAGAACGAAACCCGCTATGAACAGGCACACTACAAATGCGAGCCCGCCACAACTATCGAAGAGCTTGAGGCGGTTGCACGCTTCGCCAAAAGTAGCTCATACACATCGTTTCGCACGGCAGTCAAACTTGCCCGACCCGGATCTGCATCCCCAGCCGAATCCCTAATGTTTGCCGTTCTCGGAGCGCCCATGCGCTTTGGAGGATTCGGATGTTGCAGTCTGCCCATGGGAGGCCTGCTACTCAACTATCGAATCGACTTCGACACTCTTGCGGTCAACATGTCCTCGGGCATCCCCTATGCCATCTGCGCCCTATATTGCCCGGCAGCCGGAGTCGACAACGAATACAACGGAATTGGGCATGAGCTTCAAAACGCTCGCATCCACGATGGCAATCGAAATAATGGCCTCAAGGCAATGGGCATCCACGTCCTGGTTATCAATCGCGACCAAATGAAAGACCTTGTTGCACTCGAAGCCTTCGCCTAAACGATGCATCGACTCGCGGGAGTCCGATTCCGATACCGTATCAAGGGCTATCGCAAGCGTCAGGCCGCTTGGCTCAACGCTCTGCGGGCCGGAATCGGCCTTGCGCCGGTCTAAACGGCGAATCACCCGCGCGCCGCCGAACAGGACTGGACAGTTAGTTCAGATACGTATAGATGGACACATTGAATTAGGCTGTTTTGCAGCTATCTCTATACCATTCGCCCTATTTGAAGGCAGGGTAGACTTCAAAACAGCGCCATATGGACTAACTAAAGCTCCGAAACAACGTATCGGCATTGAATTGAGCACTTCGAGTCCTCAGAACTTATACGTATCTGAACTAACTGTCCACCTCTGATTTCGACGGCCGTCCAAACGCCCCTAAACGCCCTCAATTACCCTCCATTTGACAGCGGCAACAGGGTCGCTCACCATAGCAGGCGACAAATCAACGAAAGGATGAACATGGCAGCTGCACAGCCGCTTAAGATTCGCATGGTTGCCGGACTTGGCAACCCTGGCGAGGAATATGCCGAGACCCGTCACAACGCTGGTTTCAAAGCAATCGACGAGCTGGCCCGTCAGGCCGGCGTCACGTACTGGAAAAACCAGGCAGGCGCCGAGGTCGCGCTCATCAACATCAACGACCCCGAGGAAGAGGGCGGCAAGCGCCAGATTGTGCTGGTCAAGCCGCAGTCGTACATGAATACCTCGGGCGGTCCCATCTCCAAGCTCTGCCGCGAGTACAAGATCAAGGCCGAGGAACTGCTCGTAATCCACGATGAGCTCGACATTCCCGCCGGCGATGTTCGCGTCAAGGTGGGCGGCGGCCACGCCGGCCACAACGGCCTGCGCTCCATCATCGACAAGATGGGCAGCCGCGACTTCAGCCGCATCCGCACCGGCATCGGCAACCCTCCCGGCAAGATGGCCGTCGCCGACTACGTGCTCAAGCAGCTGCGCGCCCGCGAGGCCGAGAATTTCCAGGACACCTGCGCCCGCGCGGCCGACGCCGCCGGCCTGGCAATCGTGCACGGCGTGGTCTATGCCCGCGACCATGTCAACGGCGCCGCCTCCGCCAACGGCAAGCACTAAAACCTATCATTTAG
Source organism: uncultured Collinsella sp. (assembly GCA_902482045.1). Taxonomy (GTDB): domain Bacteria; phylum Actinomycetota; class Coriobacteriia; order Coriobacteriales; family Coriobacteriaceae; genus Collinsella. The sequence goes on along the minus strand of CABSYS010000087.1, from coordinate 2,374 downwards.
GGATAGGTTTATTTTGGCAGGTTTTACCTGCGGAAACGCCGCAGCGGCCGTATCGCAATAAACCGCGCACCGCCATACACACATAGCACCCCAAAGGGGGCCGACCTCATTGCAACCCGAGACTGGCCCCTTTGCCGTTTTACCCGATAAAACTGACCAAAATAAACCCGCCCCTATCTGGTAGGCCAAAGTGGATAAACCCTGCTCCCAACCGCCAAAGACACACGTAAGCGACATGTCCATGAGGGTATAATTTGCACCGTATGTCTGCACAACGCCTGTGCGCGTACGGTTTTATTCGGGCTACCGTCCATTTCCGTGGAGGCACGGTTCGGCAGCCCTAACAAGAGAGGGGTTCTATGTATAAGATCCTGGAGAAGACGCAGTTCTCGGAGAAGGTGTTCAAGTTCCGCATCGAGGCGCCTGCAATCGCCAAGCATGCGCACGCCGGACAGTTCCTCATGGTTCGCGCCAACGAGACGGGCGAGCGCGTCCCGTTTACCCTGGCCGGCTGGAACGGTGACGAGGGCTGGGTCGAGTTCATCTTCATGGTGATCGGCAAGACCACCGAGATGCTTTCCACCTACGAGGCCGGCGAGTCGCTGCGCGACGTCGTGGGCCCGCTGGGCGTTCCCACCGAGATGGCCGAGGGCCCCTGCGCCGTCATTGGCGGCGGCGTCGGCCTGGCAATTGCCTTCCCGGTCGCCAAGCACCTGGTCGAGACCGGCCACGAGGTGCACGCCATCATGGGCGCCCGCACCAAGGACCTCCTGCTCATGGAGGACCAGTTCCGCGAGCTCCTCGACGAGGACCACATCCACATCACCACTGACGACGGCTCCTACGGCGAGCAGGGCGTTGTCACCGCTCCGCTGGAGCGCCTGCTGCAGGACAAGGCCGTGAGCCAGGTCTTCTGCGTCGGCCCCGTTCCGATGATGAAGTTCTCGACCCTCACCGCCCAGAAGTACGACACCCCCATCACCGCGTCGCTCAACCCCATCATGGTTGACGGCACCGGTATGTGCGGCTGCTGCCGCGTCGAGGTGGGCGGCGTGACCAAGTTCGCTTGCGTCGACGGCCCCGACTTCGATGCCACCCTGGTCGACTGGGATGACCTTCGTGCCCGCCAGGCCGCTTACCGTTCCGAAGAGGGCGAGTCCCTCAAGGCCTATGAGGAAAAGAGCTGCGCATGCCACTAGTTAACGGTCGTTTCGTTGCCGATATGAAGTCGCCCCGCACCCCCGATAACGAGGAGCCGGCTGCCGAGCGCGCCTGCGACTTCCGCCCCGTCGACAAGGGCTTCACCGAGGAGATGGCGCTGGCCGAGGCCGAGCGCTGCCTCAACTGCAAGAAGCCGTTCTGTGTTGAGGGCTGCCCCGTCAACATCAACATCCCCCGCTTTATCGAACAGATCCGCGAGAAGGACTTCGGCGGCGCTCTCGATACCATCCGCGAGGACTCCATGCTTCCCGCCATCTGCGGCCGCGTCTGCCCGCAGGAGAACCAGTGCGAGGGCAAGTGCATCCGTGGCAAGAAGTCCGAGCCCGTGGCCATCGGCCAGCTCGAGCGCTTCCTGGGTGACCGCCCCGAGCTCGCCTCCACGCCCAAGATGGCCCCCAAGAACGGCAAGAAGGTCGCCGTCGTCGGCTCCGGCCCGTCCGGCATCACCTGCGCCGGCGAGCTCGCCCGTAACGGTTTTGACGTCACCGTCTTTGAGGCATTCTTCACCGGCGGCGGCGTGCTGGTCTACGGCATCCCCGAGTTCCGTCTGCCCAAGGCGGTCGTCAAGCGCGAGATCGACGGCCTGGAGGACATGGGCGTCAAGTTTGAGTACAACTCCGTCGTAGGCAACATGGCCACGGCCGAGGAGCTGTTCGAGCAGGGCTTCGACGCCATCTACGTGGCGACCGGCGCTGGCCTGCCCAAGTTCCTCAACGTCCCCGGCGAGAACCTGCCCAACGTCTTCTTCGCCAACGAGTACCTCACCCGCGTGAACCTGATGAAGGCCAACAAGTTCCCCGAGTACGACACCCCCACCAAGCACGGCAAGAACGTCGTCGTCTTTGGTGGCGGCAACGTGGCTATGGACGCCGTCCGTACCGCCAAGCGTCTGGGCGCCGAGCACGCCATCATCGCCTACCGTCGTACCGAGGACGAGATGCCCTGCCGTCGCGCCGAGCTGCACCATGCCAAGGCCGAGGGCGTCGAGGTTCTGCCGCTCGTCTCCCCGCTCGAGTTTGTCGCTGGCGAAGACGGCTCCGTGTGCGCCGTCAAGGTCCAGAAGATGGAGCTCGGCGAGCCCGACGAGTCCGGCCGTCGTCGCCCGGTGCCCATCGAGCTGTCTCTTATACACATCTGACGCTGCCGACGACTT
>CABSYS010000086.1:0-6588 GCA_902482045.1 uncultured Collinsella sp. | reverse complement strand
TCTACACCTATTAAGTCGTCGGCAGCGTCAGATGTGTATAAGAGACAGTCCCTGCACCCATAGCCCTGCGCCGTACGGCGCCTAACGAAAGGCATCCCATGTCACTTGCAACTCAACAATCGCTCGAATCCCATTACGTTATGCATACTTTTGGTCGCTCGCCGGTAGAGTTTGTCGAAGGCCACGGCATGAAGCTCATCGGTGACGATGGTCGTGAGTATCTCGACTTTCTCGCTGGTATTGGCGTGTGTAGCCTAGGCCACGGTAATCCTGCAGTGCTTTCGGCGCTCGAGGCTCAGACCAAAAAGCTTCTGCACGTGTCTAACTACTTCTACATCGAGCAGCGTGGCCAGGTCGCGGCGCTGCTGTCCAAGCTTGCCAACGACGACGTGGACAGTGCACGCGTGATTGCCGATGCCATTGCTGCCGGCGATGAGACCACGGCAGCTGCGCTCGGCGCTCCGACGACGGGCGAGCAGGTATGGGAGACGTTCTTTGCCAATTCTGGTGCCGAAGCCAACGAGGGCTCGATGAAGCTCGCGCGTCTGTACGCCAAGCGTACTGGTAACGGTGGCAACACCATCGTGTGCATGCGCGGCGGCTTCCACGGCCGTACGCTCGAGACCATTGCCGCCACCATGCAGGATTGGCTGCAGGATAGCTTCCGTCCGCTGCCGGGCGGCTTTGTGGCCTGCACACCCAACGATGTCGATGAGCTGCGTGCAATCTTTAAGCAGCTGGGAAGCGAGATTTGCGCCGTCATGCTCGAGCCGATTCAGGGCGAGAGCGGTGTGCACCCCATGACCGAGGAGTTTATGGCGGCAGCGCGCGACTTGGCACACGAGGTGGGTGCCGTTCTTATCGCCGACGAGGTCCAGTGTGGCATCTTCCGCTCCGGCAAGCCGTTTGCATTCCAGACCTATGGCGTGGAGCCCGACATTATGAGCCTTGCCAAGGGGATTGCCGATGGCGTGCCCATGGGTGCCGTGGTGGCAAAGAAGGAGATCGCCGACGTGTTTAAGCCGGGCGACCACGGCTCGACCTTTGGCGGTAGTTGCTTGGCTGTCGCGGCGTGCGCCGCGACGCTCTCCGCGCTTGTGCGCGGCGACTACGCTGAGCATGCCGCCAAGGTGGGTGCTTATATGGAGCAGGCGCTGGCCAAGCTTCCGCACGTTACCGAGGTACGCGGTCGCGGCTTAATGCTCGGCTGCGATCTGGATGACGCTGCGGGCGATGCGCATGATATTGTTGCCCGCGCGCTGGCCGCCGGCGCCGTGATTAACGCTACTGGTGCCCACACGCTGCGTTTCCTGCCGCCGCTTGTCTGCGAGGAAGCCGACGTGGACAGCCTGATCGAGATTTTGTCGGACGTTTTGGCCTAACACAGCGCAATAACTCAATTTGGACCGGGTTCCGGACTGCGGACGTGCCATATGCGGCACGATTCAGCGGTCTGGAGCCCGTTTTGTTATCGATTTACCATGGCTGGGATAGGCCGTGTGCAAAAAGTGGCAAATATGAGTACGGGCACTAACTTCGTAACATATAAATTAGGCGTTTTTAGATGAGTTGGGCCACATATGTCCAGTTTTGCAGTAACTAAATTGGCTTAACTGGACTATCAGTCGTCGTTCTAATGTCGGATTTGCCTTTTATGACTTCGAAAACGCTGCTACCAAAAAGGTAGCAGTACTCATATTTGGCATTTTTTGCACACGGGTATTCGCCAAGGGTCCATTTCGCCGCTCGCTTTCGCTTCGGGCCTGGGGCCCTCGCGTGCTGCGCTGGAAAACGCTTGCGCGTCTCCTCGGCTCCGCACCCTTGCGGGTTCGAATCCCATGCGCCGGGCCCAAACAAAAACGGTCCCCCTTCGAGGACCGTTTCCAATTCAATGGTGGGCGATGAGGGATGTCCGCGTGCGGCTTCGCCGCCCGCTTTCGCTTCGTCGCTTCGCTCCTCGCGTGCTGCGCTGGAAAACGCTTCGCGTTTCCTCACCTTCGCACCCTTGCGGGTTCGAATCCCTCTGCGATGGGCCCGAAAAAGGAAAGGCCTCCATCGCTGGAGGCCTTTTCAATCAAGTGGTGGGCGATGAGGGATTCGAACCCCCAGCCTTGTGCGTGTAAAGCACCTGCGCTAACCGTTGCGCCAATCGCCCGCAGGGATTGAGTATAGCGGAAACCCCGTGCTGTTCACCGCTAATTCATAACGAAACTTACGCGGCGACTTCGGCGCCCTTGTCCTCGTCGATAAAGAAGCGCTTGTACCAGATGAGGAACGTCAACGTGGTATAGATCTTGCGCTGGTTGAGCGCGCGACCCTCAAAGTGATCGTCAAGCAGTTTCATGAGCGCATCGGTGTCAAAGAAATCGGCAGCCCACGGTGCGGTGAAGTATTCCTTTACGTAGTCGTAGTACTTTTGCTCGCGCAGCCAGAACTTGACCGGTACGGGGAAGCCCACCTTCTTGCGCGTTGCCCACTCGTCGGGCAGCGTGCGGTTGGCAGCGTGACGCAGAACGAGCTTGCAGCCTTCTTCGTTAACACGGTAGTTGGCGGGAATGTGCTCGGCAAACTCCATGACCTTCTTGTCCAGGAACGGGACGCGAAGCTCCAGAGAATGCGCCATGCACATCTTGTCTGCCTTGAGCAGGATATCGCCCGGTAGCCACATGTTCATATCCAGATACTGTTTCTTGGAAAGCTCGCAGCAGTTGGGAACCTGCTTGTAGTACTCGGCACACATTTCGGCGGCGTTCTTGCCGGTGTCATAAGCGGGCTTGAGCACCTCGTCGACCTCGGAGGGATCGAACACCTTTGCCTGACCCACATACCAGCGCTCGGGAACCTCGGCGCATTTCGTCAGGAAGTTGTGGCCCTTAAAGTAGGGGAGATGCTGAACGAGCGAGCCCAGGGCGCGACGTACGCCGAGCGGCACGCGCTTCTTAAAGGAGCGCATCTCGGGGGTGTCCTCGTACCACTCGTAGCCGGCAAACAGCTCGTCGGCACCCTCGCCCGAAAGGACGACGGTGACCTCCTCGGAAGCCATCTGCGCCAGATAGTACAGCGGCACGCTGGACAGGTTCGATTGCGGCTCGTCCATGTGATACTGGATATCGGGCAGTGCATCGAAGAACTCGTCGGCGGTAATCATCTTGCGCACGTTCTTGATGCCCAGCTTGTCGGAAAGCTCGGCAGCGTAGTTGGTCTCGTTGAAGTTCTTGTAATCGAAGCCGACAGAATACGTGGTGTCGGGCATAAGGCAGGCGGCAATGTAGCTGGAGTCCACGCCGCCAGAAAGAAACGAGCCCACCTTAACATCGGCGATTCGGTGCGCAGCGACGCTTTCGTGCACGACCTTGTCGCACTCGTCCACGTACTCCTCGAAGGTCTTGGAGTTGTCGTCGGTGAAGTCACAGCTCCAGTAACGCTTGATGTCCATGGTGTTGGTCGTCAGGTCATACGTAAAGCAATGCGCCGGGGCAAGCTTGAACACGCCCTTAAAGAAGGTCTCCTCCGTGGCGGGGAATTGCAGCGTCAGGTAGGGGCGCAGCGCGTCGTGGTTGACAGCCTTCTCAAACTTGGGATGGTCCAGGAAGCTCTTGATCTCGGAGCCAAACAGCAGCGAGCCATCGGATGCCTGGTAGTAATAAAACGGCTTGATACCAAAGATGTCACGAGCGCCAAAGAGCTTGTTCTTGTTCTGGTCGTGGATCACGAACGCGTACATGCCGCGTAGGCGGTTGACCAGGTCCTCGCCCCACTCCTCGTAACCGTGTACCAGGACCTCGGTATCGGCGTTGCAGTGGAAGGCGTAGCCGGCTGCCTCCAGCTCGGCGCGAAGCTCCTGGAAGTTGTAGATCTCTCCGTTGAAGACAATCGTGACCTTGCCGTCGTCGCTCGACATGGGCTGAGCTCCAGCTTCGGAAAGATCGAGAATCGAAAGACGACGGAAGCCAAGGGCAACGTTGTCAACGATATGCTGGCCGCCCATATCGGGACCACGGTGGATGATGCGATTCATCATGGCCGTGAGAACCAGCTCACTCTGTTCATCTGTACCGGTAAAACCGACAAAACCGCACATGCAAGATCCTTTCTGCTGACGGCTCAGGTGTACTGCCGCAAGGATTGCGGCAGCTGATGTCAAATAATCTTTACTATCATGCCAATCTTTTGTTTCGTGATAGGGCATAAGCGCCGAGCGAACCGAAAAAACCACGGCCCGATCTTCAGATGAAGCGGCGGGTCGTGGTTGTGAACGCTATGTTAAAGAACAGCATCCAGATTTCCTTGTTTTTACGCGGGGTGGACACTGTTGCCATTTATTAACCCACGGCACAGTCCATGCAATTTTTTAGAAGGCTGCAGTGCGCGCAAGGCCAGGTGGCATATTAGGATGGTTGATAATACAGAATGTTTCATCGTTTCTGCCGCGGGACGTCTTTTGCCCTTTAAGGCTGAATTTAGCGAGAGAGGTCTTTGTATGTCGAGTCCGACACAAGAGAAGCTAACTCTGATGCGCTATATAGAGTTGCTCGAGGAAGATGACCTTGTTGTTTCCAGGCCGAGCGCTTCGTGCGACCAGCGCATTGAGTTTGCGACTGACGACTCGCGCCAGGTGCGTCCGGGTACGTTGTTTGTCTGCAAGGGCCGCGCGTTTAAACGTGAGTACCTGCTTTCGGCAATCTCCGATGGCGCCGTGGCCTACGTTTCCGAGGTCGATTACGATGTTGATCTTCCCGCGGTGATTGTGAGCGATATTCGTCGCACGCTCGCCGTGGTGGCAGATGCCTTTTATGGGCATCCGTCGGGTAAGGTGAAGGTCTGCGCCTTTACAGGCACCAAGGGCAAGTCGACCTGTAGCTTTTATCTGCGCGGCATTCTCGCCAACGAGGCCAAGCTTACGGGCTGTCATCGACCCGCTCTTAATACGGGCATTGAGTTCGACGACGGCATCGAGGCAGGCCCTTCCAAACTGACGACCCCCGAATCCTTCCTGCTGCAGTCTCGCATCGCGCATGCTGCGGAGGCGGGTGCCCCGTGGCTGGTTATGGAGGCATCGAGCCAGGGCCTCAAATACGAGCGCACGGGCAAGATCGCCTTTGAAGTCGGCGCCTTTACCAATATCGGCGAGGATCACATTTCGCCGATTGAGCATCCGACGCTCGAGGATTACTTTGCCAGCAAGCTCAAAATCTTCTCGCAGAGCCGTTTTGCCGTGGTCAATCTCGATATGGATAAGGTCGATCGCGTGCTCGAGGCGGCATCTCGTTGCGAACGTACGGTGACGTTCTCCCTGACCGACGAGCGTGCCGACGTGCTTGCGCTGGCGATTCGTAATGGTGACTGCGGCGTGGTGGCAACGGTGCGCACGCCCCGCTTTACGCGCGACATTGTGATTCCCACGCCGGTTAAGTTCAATGTGTCCAATGCGCTTGCCGCTATTGCCTGCGCCGAGGCCCTGGGCATTTCCGAAGAGGGTATCGTCCACGGCTTTGAGGGTGTCTTCGTTCCCGGCCGCATGGAGCTCTATCCGTCCGTATCGGGCAAAATCTTGGGAATCGTCGATTTTGCACATAACGGCATGAGCCTCGAGACGCTCCTGCGTGACTTGCGCGAGAACTATCCCGAGCGCGAGCTGGCGGTTGTATTTGGCGCTACGGGCGGTAAGGGTGTCGATCGGCGCACCACAATGGGTATCGCCGCTGGCAAGTATGCCGACCGAATCGTGATTACCGAGGATGACCCCGGCCCCGAGGATGTCGAGGATATTTGCGCCGAGATCGCGCGCAACGTTCAGGCGCAGGGAAATGATAACTGGCAAATCGTGACTGATCGCGTTGCCGCTATCGAGACTGCCGTGCGTGAGACCGTCCGTCCTGCCGTGGTCATCGTGACCGGTAAGGGCGAGGAAGAGCGTATGCTGCGCAAGAACGGACCCGAGCCTTGTGAGCGCGATGGTTCGATTCTCAAGCGCACCCTTGCGGCGTACGACGCCTAAGACCAGAAGCCCCTTCTACGTAATGGAGTGACCATGTCCCACAATACCCTGCCGACCGTCGCTGAGCTTTCGGGCGAGATGCGCGAGCGCCTTGCCAAGGTTAAGTATGTCTTTACCGATCTGGACGCCACGATGCTCGCGCCCGGCTCGTGCGTGCTGCGCGACAACGACGGCAACCCTTCGACCAAACTCGTCGAGGCCGTCGTGGCGCTCGCTCGCGCTGGTATTCAGGTGGTTCCCACCTCGGGCCGCAACCGCACCATGATCCACGAGGATGCGCGCGTGCTCGGCCTCAACTCCTACATCGGCGAGATGGGTGGTCTGGTCATGTACGACCTCAAGGCCAACGATTGGGAGTACCTGACCGGCGATATGCCTTACGATTCCGCCTGCGGCCTCACGCCGCACCAGGTGATCGAGCAGACCGGCGTGTGCGAGAAGATTCTCGCTCGCTGGCCGCATAAGATCGAGTACCACAACGACATGTCGACTGGCTACAAGTACCGCGAGGTCACCGTCGGCATGCGCGGCGATGTGCCCGACGACGAGGTCCAGGCCCTGTCTCTTATACACATCTCCCAGCCCACGAG
>CABSYS010000085.1:0-6590 GCA_902482045.1 uncultured Collinsella sp. | reverse complement strand
TCCTTTCGTAGTAATGGACAGATATCCGTTGCAACATGACAGAAATATATTGCATCTATCAGAAGATGTCAACTATATCTGTCATTATGGAAACCATGTCTGTCATCACCATGCGGACATAACAATTTCAATTCGCTATTCAAACTTACTCGGTCAGAACCGACTCGGTTTTGTCCGAGTAAACTCGAGCATAAACTGATTCATGCGATACAATTAACTCGGACAAAACCGAGTCGGAAGGAACCGAGTAAGTGGAATTCATTGGCAGGGAGCGTGAACTCGCCCGTATTAAGAAAACGCTCAAAGCACCTGAGCAGCGCAATGTTCTCATTTACGGCAGGCGTCGCGTCGGAAAAAGTGAGCTCATCAAGCAGGCGCTAACCGATTTGTCGGACGTCGCAACGGTCTATTACGAGTGCCGCCAAACCTCCGAGGCAGACAACCTCGAGAGTCTGTCCGCCCTTGTTGCTGAAGCGCTGAGCTTTCCTCCGCTCGCCTTCACAGGCATCCGCGAGCTCATCGAATTTCTGTTTGCCCAAGCCAAAGACAAGAACATTACCCTCGTTCTCGACGAATACCCCTACTTGAGAGATGCGGTTAAAGGCTTGGACAGCATTCTTCAGACCTCAATCGACGCCCACAGGGAAGACTCACGTTTAAACATTGTCCTGTGCGGCTCCTACGTTGAGATTATGAAATCCCTCATCGAGCATGAAAGCCCCCTCTACGGGCGAATTGATCTCGCACTTGAGCTTAAGCCCATGGATTACTTTGACGCTGCGAAGTTCTATCCCGCATTCTCGCCCGAGGACAAGGTGCGGCTCTATAGCGTTTTTGGCGGCATCCCCTTTTACAATCGCCTCATCGATCAATCCCAAAGCGTACGCGACAACATCATCGAGCTCGTCACGGAACCTGGCGCCCGCTTAGAAAGCGAGGTGCCGTCCTATCTCAACGCCGAGATCTCGAAGATGACCAACGCCAACGAAGTTTTCGGGGCTCTCGCACAAGGTTACTCCCGTTGGGGGGACGTGCTGGCACAGTCGCACGTCTCGAGCGGTCCGGCCATGGCAGACGTGCTCGACAAGCTCATGTCACTCGAAATCGTCCAAAAGCGTGCACCCATCAACGACCCTACGAACAAGCGCAAGTCTGGCTACTTTGTAGTGGATCCGCTTTCGCTCTTTTACTATCGCTATGTTTTCCGCAATGCCTCAGCACGGCAGCTGCTCGACCCGGAAGTCTTCTATGATCGTCACGTCTCCCAAGACTTCGAGGAAAACTACGTTCCTCATATGTTCGAGGAGATCTGCCGTCAATACCTCGTGCGGCAGAACAGGACCGGCAAGATCGAACCGGCTTTCGACGCCATAGGCAAGTACTGGTACGACGATCCCGCAAACAAAACGAGCGGCGAATTCGATGTGGTAACGCAAGACCCCGAGGGCTACGCATTCTACGAAGCAAAGTTCCGCAAATCCCCCGTCACGCAAAAAATGGTCGACGAGGAAATCACCCAAGTCGAGGCAACGGGGCTCAAGTGCCATCGCTATGGATTCTTCTCCCGTTCGGGCTTCGAAGCTGGCGAAAGCGATCGAACCGTCTTCATCGACCTGCCGCAGATGTTTGGATAGGACAGGACAGGTCCCTCCCGCATTCCAAGCATTCATTATCTAATCGAACGATTGTTCGATGGATTTCGTGTTGGTTGGAATCGTCTGTGGGCTGGGCTATGCTACCTTGACTATCTATATGACTTAAACGCAGCAGAGGAGCACCGAGAGAGCGAGTATGGCAAAAAACACCGCAAACTATGGTAACGACAGCATCCGCCAGCTCAAGGACGAGGAGCGCGTACGCCTGCGCCCCGCCGTCATCTTTGGCTCGGACGGACTCGATGGCTGTGCACATGCCGCCTTCGAGATCCTGTCCAACGCCGTTGACGAGGCGCGCCAGGGCTACGGCAAGCTCATCACCCTTACCGCCTTTCGCGATGGCTCCATTCAGGTAGAGGACAACGGCCGCGGCTGCCCGCTCGACTGGAACCCCTCCGAGAAACGCTTTAACTGGGAACTTGTCTTTTGCGAGCTCTATGCCGGCGGCAAGTATAACAACAACCAGGGCGGCGACTACGACTTCTCGCTCGGCACCAACGGCCTGGGCTCGTGCGCGACCCAGTACGCCTCCGAGTACATGGACGTCACGGTTTGGCGCGACGGCAACAAGTACTCCCTGCACTTTAAGAAGGGCAAGGTCGTCGGCGCCAAGAAGAAGGCACTCGAGATTGAGCCCAGCGACGAGAACCGCACCGGCACCACTATCAAGTGGCGCCCCGATCTTGAGGTCTTTACCTCGATTAGCATTCCCCACGATTGGTATCGCGAGACCATGCGCCGTCAGGCCGTGGTCAACGCCAACGTGACCTTCCGCCTGCGCATCGAGGGCGACGATGGCGAGTTTTCCGAAGAGGACTTTTGCTACCCCAAGGGCATCGAGGACTACGTGCTCGAGAAGGTCGGCACCGACTACCTTACCGAGCCCTTCTTTATCGAGGCCGACCGCCGCGGTCGCGACCGCGAGGACCTGCCCGACTACAATGTAAAGATCACCGCGTGCATGTGCTTCTCGCGCACCTTCATGATGCAGGAGTACTACCACAACTCCTCCTGGCTCGAGAACGGCGGCTCGCCCGAGAAAGCGGCCCGTAGCGCTCTGACCAGTGCCATCGATGCCTACATTAAGCAACAGGGCAAGTACAACAAAAACGAGAGCGGCATCAAATGGCAGGACGTCCAAGACTGCCTGGTGCTGGTGACCAACTGCTTCTCCACCCAGACGTCTTACGAAAACCAGACCAAGAAGGCCATCAATAACCGCTTTATCCAGCAGGCCATGACGGCCTTCTTTAAGGAACGCCTCTCGACCTACTTGATCGAGAACAAAGATGCCGCCAACAAGATCATGGAGCAGGTGCTCATCAACAAGCGCTCGCGCGAGAATGCCGAGAAGACGCGACAGAGCATCAAGACCAACCTGCAGCAGAAGACCGACATGGCCAACCGCGTGCAGAAATTCATCGACTGCCGCTCCAAGGACAAGAGCCGCCGCGAGATCTACATCGTAGAGGGCGACTCGGCAGCAGGCGCCATTCGCACCTCGCGCGATGCCGAGTTCCAGGGCGTTATGCCCGTCCGCGGCAAGATCCTCAACTGCCTGAAGGAGGACTACCCGCGCATCTTTAAGTCCGACATCATCATGGACCTCATGCGCGTGCTGGGCTGCGGTGTGGAGATCAAGGACAAGCGCATCAAGAACCTTGGTGCCTTTGACCTGGACAACCTCAACTGGAACAAGGTCATCATCTGTACGGATGCCGACGTCGACGGTTATCACATCCGCACGCTCGTGCTCACCATGCTCTACCGCCTGGTGCCCACACTTATCGACGAGGGTTACGTGTATATCGCCGAGTCGCCGCTCTACGAGATCAACTGCAAAGAGAAGACCTACTTTGCCTACACCGAGCTCGAGAAGAACGGCATCCTCAAAGAGATCGGCGACCAAAAGTGCTCGATCAACCGCTCCAAGGGTCTTGGTGAGAACGATCCGGACATGATGTGGCTCACCACCATGAACCCCGAGACGCGTCGCCTGATCAAGGTGGAGCCCGAGGACGTCACTAAGATGGAGACCATGTTCAACCTGTTGCTGGGCAACGACGAGGCAGGCCGCAAACGCCATATCTCCGAGCACGGCAAGGAATACCTGGACCAGCTGGACCTGCAGTAGCAGCAAATCGACAACGACGGCCTACAAGAAGTTCAAGAGGATATCGTGGCAAAGAAGAAGACGAAGAACCAGCCAAAGAAAAAGCAGGTTAACGCCGAGAACGTCATCGGCCTGCACTCCGAGGTCACCGACCAGCCGATCACGCAGACGCTCGAGGTCAACTACATGCCCTACGCCATGAGCGTCAACGTCTCGCGTGCGTTCCCCGAGATCGACGGCTTTAAGCCCTCGCACCGCAAGCTGCTCTACACCATGTACAAGATGGGTCTGCTCAAGGGCGAGCGCCAGAAGAGCGCCAACATCGTGGGCCAGACCATGAAGCTCAACCCGCACGGCGACGCCGCCATCTACGAGACGATGGTGCGCCTGGCGACGGGCAACGAAGCGCTGCTTGCGCCCTTCGTGGAGTCGAAGGGCAACTTTGGCAAGTACTATTCGGGCGACCTGAGCTACGCCGCCTCGCGTTATACCGAAGCCAAGCTCTCCCCCATCAGCGCCGAGATCTTCAAGGACATCGACAAGGACCCGGTCGACTTCGTCGACAGCTACGACGGTGCCATGAAGGAGCCGCGTTTGCTGCCCACCACGTTCCCCAACATCCTTGTCTCGGCCAACAAGGGCATCGGCGTCGCCATGGCGTCCGACATCTGCGGCTTCAACCTCAATGAGGTCTGCACCGCCACGATGCACTACCTGCAGGATCCCGACTGCGACCTGCTCGAGTACATGCCCATGCCCGACTTCTCGACCGGCGGCGAGATTATCTACCGCCGCGAGGAGATGGAGAAGATCGTCGAGACCGGCCTGGGCAGCTTCCAGATCCGCTCCCGCTGGCGCTGGATTCCCGAAGAGCGCATCATCGAGGTCTACGAGATCCCCTACACCACCAAGACCGATGTCATCATCGAACGCATCGTCAAGCTCTCCAAAGAGGGCAAGGTCAAGGAGATCGCTGACATCCGCGATGAGACCGACCTCTCGGGCCTGCGCATCGCCATCGACCTTAAGCGCGGCGTCGACCCCGACAAGCTCATGGCCAAGCTCTATCGCTCGACCACACTGCAGGATTCGTTCTCGTGCAACTTCAACGTGCTGGTCGATGGTTACCCTCGCGTTATGGGTGTGCGTCAGATCCTGCACGAGTGGGTCAAGTGGCGTATTGAGTCCACGCGTCGCCGCATTAACTTTGACCTGGGCAAAAAGTCCGAGCGCCTGCACCTGCTGCACGGCCTCGAGGCGATCTTGCTCGACATCGACAAGGCCATCGCCATCATCCGCGGCACCAAGCTCGAAGCCGAGGTCGTGCCCAACCTTATGAAGGGTTTCGACATCGACGAGACCCAGGCCGAGTTTGTTGCCGAGCTCAAGCTCCGCAACATCAACGAGGAGTACATCCTCAACCGCACCAAGGACATTGCCAAGCTTGAGGGTGAGATTGCCGAGCTTGAGGAGATTCTCTCGAGCGAAGACAACATCAAGAAGGTCATCAGCGACGAGCTGGCCGCGGTCAACAAGAAGTACGTGATGCCGCGCCGCACGGGCAGGATCGAGCCCCATGAGGTCATCGAGGTAAGCCTGGAGCCCGAGGTCGAGGAGTACCCGGTTACCATCATGCTCTCGCGCGATGGCTATCTTAAGAAGATGACGGACCGCGTGCTCAAGAAGGCAACCACGCTCAAGTACAAGGACGGCGACAAACCCTTTATCGAGTTCCCGTCCTCCAACACGCACGAGCTGCTCGTGTTTACCAACAAGAGCCAGGTATACAAGTGCAAGGTTGCGGCGTTTGAGGACACCAAGTCGGCCCAGCTGGGCTCGTACCTGCCCACCGATCTTGAGATGGAACCCGACGAGAGTGTCATCTGGGTCATCGACCCCGAGGACTACAAGGCCGACGTGCTGTTTGTCTTTGAGAACGGCCGCGTGGTGCGCGTCGCGCTTTCTGGATACGTCACCAAGACCAACCGCAAGCGCCTCAAGAACGCCATTTACGGTGGCAGCAAGCTGCTGTATGCCCAGGTACTCAAGGAAGATCGCGACATCGCGCTGGTCTCGAGCGACTATCGTTTGATGAACTTCAACACGTCGCTGCTCAAGACCAAGACGACCACCAACACGCAGGGCGTCCAGGCCTTTACCGCCAAGAAGGGCCGCTCTGTCACCACCGTCGGCACGACCGAGGAAATCCTTGGCGCCGGCGTCTCGGCCGAGAAGTTCACCGCGCAGAGCCTCCCCTCAGCCGGTGCCCTCATGAAGGAAAACGACATGCCGAGCCTGTTTGACTAGGTACCACGGCAACGAGACCGTTAGATACTTCGCAAAGCGACGAGGCCCGGAGCGCAACGGCATTGCGCCCGGGACTCGTCGTTTTTCTTCTCAACTATTTCTTAACGCAGATTAATTGATTTCTGCTTATTTTTCTGCGTTAAAAAATGTCAGCGTCACTGCTTCGATGCCCTTTGGTCGGTCGTTAGCAAAACTTGCAAAAATTAGCAAAACTTGCAAAAAATAGCAAAACTTGCAAAGGAGACACCATGGAGTACAGCAAGAACCCCTTTACCCCGACGTTCGGAAGTATCCCTCCCTTTCTAGCGGGTCGCGAGCATATTCTGCGTGACATCAACCGTGGCTTTATCAACGGCCCGGGAGATCCCAACCTGTCAACCATTTTTACTGGCGCAAGGGGAACGGGCAAGACGGCGCTTCTCTCGCTCCTTTCAGAAACGGCGCTTGAACACGGCTGGATCGCAGCAAATGTCTCCGCCATGCCAGGCATGCTCGAAGATATTATCGAGCGAACC
>CABSYS010000084.1:0-6591 GCA_902482045.1 uncultured Collinsella sp. | reverse complement strand
GGCTTTAAGGTGCGCGTCTCGGGACGCAGCACCAAGGCGATGTACGAGCGCGGTCTGGCGCACGTCACATCCGACACCGTGTGCTTCCCGGCCAAGCTCGTCCACGGGCACATCCGCAATCTCGTCGACGCCGGCGTCGACCGCATCTTCATGCCCATCATCACGACGGTGCCCACCGAAAACACCGCCTCTACCAGCGAGTGGATGTGCGCCGTCGTAAAGGGATACCCCTACGTGATGCGCAATTCCGATAACCCGGAGGAGCGTTTCGGCGTTCCGTTCGATACGCCGCTGTTCCACTGGTACGACGAGGGCGACCGAAACCGCCAGCTCAAGGCGTGGTGCAAGGAGACCTTCGATATCGATGCCGACCTGGTTGCCAAGGCGACCGAGCAGGCGGACCGCGCGCAGGAGACGTTTGAGAACCAGCTGCAGCTGCGCGGCAGGCAGGTGCTCGAGAACGTGCGCGAGGACGGCGGCTACGCGGTGGTGATCGCTTCGCGCCCGTACCACAACGACCCGCTGGTCAACCACGGGCTGCCCAAGCTCTTCTCTGAGCGCGGCATCCCCGTGCTGACGCCCGATGCGGTGCCGGGGGTCTGCAACGTCGATCTTTCCAACAGCCGCATCGACATCGTGAACAACTACCATGCGCGCATGCTGTCGTGCGCGGTCATCGTCGCATCGACGCCCGAGCTCGAGCTCGTGCAGATGGGCAGCTTCGGCTGCGGCCACGATGCGTATCTCACCGACGAGATCGCGCGCATGATGGGCGAGATGGGCTCCAAGGTTCCGATGATGATCAAGCTCGATGAGAGCGACGTCGCCGGTCCCATGGGCATTCGCGTGCGTTCGTTTATCGAGTCGGTCAACCGTCGTCGCGCGGAGGAGCGTGCCGAGGGCGCCCGGGTGCACGCGGTCCATCCGCTCGACGACCCGTATAAGGTCAAGTACACCAAGCGCGACCGGCACGACAAGATCGCGCTGGTCCCCAACACCTCCCATGCGTTCTGCAGGCTCATGACCGCGGCGATGCGCAATCAGGGCGTGCGCGCCGAGGCCCTTGATATCGGGCGCGAGGATGCCATCCGCCTGGGCAAACGCTATGTGCACAACGACATCTGCTTCCCCGCGCAAATCGTGATCGGCGAGGCGCTCGCGGCACTCGAGAGCGGTAAGTACGACCCGCACGACGTCGCCGTGGTGACTGGCAAGTATATCGGCGACTGCCGCCTGACGCACTACATGCCCCTGCTGCGCCGCGCGCTCGACGACGCGGGATACGACTATGTCCCGGTGCTCACCAACGACGACGTCGATGCCCACAATGCGCATCCGGGCTTCAAGCTCGGCCTTGGCCCGAGCATCCAGATCGCCTACGGTCTTCCCATGATCGATGCCCTCGAGGCCATGCTTAGGCGCATCCGTCCCTACGAGCTCGAGAAGGGCGCGGCGGACGCTGCGTTCGACCGCGCGCTCGATGAGGTTATCGAGGGCATGGAGCGCTCCGGGCTGAGAGGCCAGGCGACGGGCTTCAAACGCGCGCTTGCGATCATGGACGCCGTTCCGTACGACCGCTCGAACCCGCATCCGACCGTTCTCATCGTGGGCGAGTACCTGCTCAATTTCCATCTCGGCGCCAACCACGAGATCGAGCGCTACCTCGAGGACAACGGGCTCGAGGTCATCGAGGCGCGCATGACCGACGTGATCCGCAAGACCTATTTCTACAAGCATGCGCAGTCGCGCGAGTTCCACGTCGACCTGTCGCTGCCCGAAAAGGCCTGGTACGCCACGGCGGACAACCTGTTCGAGCTCGCGCACGACCGTTGCGACCGCCTGGGCGCGGCGAGCCCGCTCTACGAGCCGCCGACGCGCATGCCCGAGCTCGTGCGCGCGAGCGATAAGATCCTGCACCATACGTTCGATGCGGGCGAGGGCGTGCTGATTCCGGCGGAGATCCTCGAGCACGCCAAGCGCGGCTGCCGCAACTTCGTGATCCTGCAGCCGTTCGGGTGTCTGCCCAACCATGTCGTGGGGCGCGGGCTCATCCATGCGCTCAAGGAGCAGTATCCCACGGCGCAGTTCCTGCCGCTCGACTACGATCCCGACGTGAGCTTCGCCAACGTGGAGAACCGTCTTCAGATGCTCATCATGAACGCCAAGGCGCAGGGGTGCGGTGAGGCGCATGGCGAGACCGCGTAAGGACGCCGATGCGCCCGATGCACGCACCCGTATCATCAAGGCGTTTTGGGAGCTCATCGAGAACAACAGCATCTTCGAGCTGTCGGTTGGCGAGGTGACCCGCGCCGCCCAGTGCAATCGCGGAACGTTTTACTACTATTTTCACGATTTCGATGAACTCGTCGCCATCGCCATAGCCCAGCTGCTGCAGGATGACGAGCTCATTACTGATGCCCTCTGGCATTTTTCGAGCGAGGGCGACCTTTCGGCGTTCGACCGGCGCGACGTCCGCTGCCTGCTGCGGCGCATCGTCATCACCATGAGGGCGGGTGCCGCCGAGCAGGTCGTGCAGGGCATCCATACGATCATCATCGACCGCGTGAGAGAGATCGTCCACCCCGACGGAGAAGAGCTCAAGGCAGATTCGAGCTTTGCGGTGGGCTTTCTGGTCTCGGGCATCATGGGCTTTGTGATGGCGGTCGGCTTTGCCCGGGAGGGCGGCGAGGAGATAGACCTCGAGCAGCTGGGGGACAGCGCGTGCGCGTACCTGAGGGCGGTCGCCATGCAGACGGTGGAAACGGTCGCGCAAGTCGAGGGCGTCGATACATCCGAGCTGCTCGAACGCGTCTCCAAGGAGGCCGATGCCTATCGCGCATCGCGTGCGACGAGTCCCGACGTGGTGAAAGACGCCTAGGGTTTCTCTTGCGGGGCGCCTGTCGCGCATCGCGCGGTGAGTCCCGCGATGCGGTCATAACCTGCATTCATGTGAGCCGGGTTTATAGATATTCCTCCAGCTGTTAACATAGACAACCTGTGGGTAAAGAGACAAAAGCGCCGCCGACGGGCGGGCGTTTTGATTTCGATGAACTCATGTAAGGAAACGAGCATGTTAGATAGATTTACCGATCGAGCGCGCAAGGTCATGTCGATGGCCAAACAGGAGGCGCTCGATCTGCACTCAAATAAGGTGGGCACCGAGCACCTGCTGCTCGCACTCGCCAAGGAGGACGAGGGCATCGCTGCCGAGGCGCTGCGCTCGCTTGATATCTCCTACGACGACATCATGGACACCCTCAAGGAGGTCCAGACCACGGTCCCCGAGCCCAGCGAGGAGACCGAGGCTGCCAAGCTTGCCTTTACGCCGCTCGTCATTAGCGTGATGGAGCGTTCATTCCGCGTGGCGCGCGAGAACAATCAGACCTACGTGTCGACCGAGCACCTGCTCATCGGTATCGTCGAAGAGGGCAACGGCATGGCCATGGACATCCTCATGCGCCTGGGCGTGTCGTCCGCCTCCATCAAAAAGGCTATCGAGAAACTCACCGCCAAGGACCGGGACAAGAAGCGTCCGCTTGCCGGCGCCGGTGCTGGTCGTCCCGGTGCGGGCCTGCCGTTCTTTAGCGGCTCGGATGCCTCTCAGCAAAAGGGGAGTGGCACCGATACGCTCAAGCAGTTCGCCACCAACCTCACGCAAAAGGCGCGCGACGGCGAGCTCGACCCTGTAATTGGTCGCGAAAAGGAAGTCCAGCGTATGATGGAAATTCTTTCGCGCCGCACCAAGAACAACCCGCTCATTCTGGGCGACCCCGGCGTGGGCAAGACGGCCATCGTCGAGGGCCTGGCTCAGCAGATTGCAGCCGGCAACGTGCCCGAGAACCTCATGAACCAGAATATCTGGACGCTCGACCTGCCGGGTCTTGTCGCGGGTGCCAAGTATCGCGGTGAGTTTGAGGAGCGCCTCAAGAACGTGATCCAGGAGGCGACCGAAGCCGACGACGTTATCTTGTTTATCGACGAGATGCACACCATCATCGGTGCCGGCTCTGCCGAGGGCTCCATCGACGCGAGCTCCATGCTCAAGCCCGTTCTCGCACGCGGTGCTTTCCAGATCATCGGTGCCACCACGGCCGAGGAGTTCCGCAAGTACCTCACCAAGGACCCGGCCTTCGAGCGTCGCTTCCAGACCATCGATGTCGAGGAGCCGAGCGTCGAGGACACGGTCAAGATCCTGACCGCGCTCAAGCCGCGCTACGAGGAGCACCACCATGTGCGCTATACGCAGGGTGCTATCGAGGCCGCCGCGAACCTCTCCAACCGCTACATCCAGGATCGCTTCCTGCCCGATAAGGCCATCGACCTCATTGACGAGGCCGGCGCCCGCGCCCGCATCGCCGCCAACCGCGCGCCCGAGCCGGTGCGCGAGGCCGAGCATCGCGTGGAGGAGCTTAAGGCCGCCGCGCAGGAGGCCACCGAGAGCGACGACATGAACAAGGCCGCCGAGATCACCGAGCAGCAAAAGGCTGCCGAGATTGAGCTCGCCGAGGCCAAGGTTGCCTGGACGGCCGAGCTCGACGCCAGCCCGCTCACCATCGATGTCTCCCAGATTGCCGACATCGTGTCCGTGACCTCGGGCGTGCCGGTGTCCTCGCTCACCGAGAGCGAGAGCCGCCGCCTGCTGCAGGCCGAAAGCGTGCTCAAGACGCGCATCATCGGTCAGGATGAGGCTGTCGAGGCAGTTGCCAAGGCCGTGCGCCGCAGCCGCTCGCCGCTCAAGGATCCGCGTCGCCCCGGCGGCAGCTTTATCTTCCTGGGTCCCACCGGCACGGGCAAGACCGAGCTCGCCAAGACGCTCGCCGAGTACCTCTTTGGCAACAAGGATGCGCTCATCAGCTTCGACATGTCCGAGTTCGGTAGCGAGTTCGAGGTCTCCAAGCTCATCGGTAGCCCTCCGGGTTACGTCGGTCACGACGAGGGCGGCCAGCTCACCAAGGCCGTTCGTCGTCACCCGTACTCGGTCGTGCTGTTCGACGAGATCGAGAAGGCGCACCCCGATATCTTCAACATCTTGCTGCAGGTGCTGGAGGAGGGCCGCCTGACCGATAGCCAGGGCAAGACGGTCGACTTCCGCAACACCGTGATCATCATGACGTCTAACGTGGGCGCCCGCGAGATTGCGCAGGATGCAAGCGTTGGCTTTGGCACCACCGGCGAGCAGGGTCTCACGTCGAGTGAGATCCGTGGTCGCGCGATGGGCGAGCTCAAGCGCCTGTTCCGCCCCGAGCTGCTCAACCGTATCGACGACATCGTGGTGTTCCAGAAGCTCTCGGGCGAGAATCTCACCAAGATCGCGCACCTGCTGGTGGACGACCTGCGTCAGCGTTTGATTGCCAACGGCATGAACATCAAGCTCACCGATGCGGCCTATGACAAGATCGTGGCCGAGGGCACCGACCTCACCAACGGTGCGCGTCCGCTGCGCCGTGCTATTCAAAAGCTTATCGAGGACCCGCTGTCCGAGGAGCTTCTGGCCGGCGAGTGGGGCGAGGGCGATACCGTCCTGTGCGACGTGGCCGATGGCAAGTTTGTCTTTAGCCACGGCACGGGCGAGATCCCGGCACCGCGTCCGGCGGGCACACTCGGTGGCGATACCGCTCCGGCGGCACCGCACACCGGCAACGCCGCGCCCGTGAGCGGCGGCGTGACCTCGGGCCCCGGCGGCATGATGCAAGCCGGTTCCGGCGCGCTGTAGGGGTTAACATAGCTTTGCGAAGGGGCACTCCTGTCGGGGCGCCCCTTTTTTATGAGTAAATGGTGCTATACTCGAAATATAAATATGTATAGCAGAAGGAGCTAGCATGCCTATATCGGTACTCGACTCACGGCCGGTCCAGATGAATGTGCGCATGGATCGCCAACTCAAAGAGGCTGGGGACGCCGTGCTGGCGCATATCGGCATGACGCCGTCTCAAGCGGTGCGGACACTTTGGGAATATCTGGTCGTCAACGGATGCATGCCCTCGAGATCGGGGGTTGCGGCACCGAGCTCTAACGTGCCAGCGACTGCGTCGGTGGAATCAAGGGTTACGCAGGGCAGCCACATCGTGCGCGATGCGTGCCTCAAATACGGCATCCCTGTTCCCGACCTCTCGGGTGACTACGATGACCTCTATGAGGAAGCAATGGCGGAGCGCTATCCCGAGTGGGTGGAGCTATGAGTGCAGACGGCATTCTCAAGTTGCTCATCGACACCAACGTATGGATGGATTACTTTTCTGGAAGGTCGGACCGGACAGCGGATGTCGCCCGTCTATTCGAGATTGCCGATGTCTCGGAGCAGATTGCCCTGTTTGCCTCGTCTCTTTCGGTCAAAGATGTCTCGTATCTTGTCTCGGCGGCGATTAAGAGGGAGTGCCGAAGGAAGAATGGTTCGCTGAGCGATAACGCCATTGCGGCGGCGGACGAAACGGCCTGGGCATGCGTTCGGCAGATGCGCGAGCTCGCCCTCATCGCGCCGGTCGGTGCAGACGAGGTCTTCGACTCCTTTGTGTTCAAGTATCATCACAACGACTTCGAGGACGACCTGATGCTGGGCGTCGCCAATCGCATTGATGCCGATTACGTCGTGAC
>CABSYS010000083.1:0-6605 GCA_902482045.1 uncultured Collinsella sp. | reverse complement strand
GGGCTTAGGGCCCTTGGAGACTACCAGGTTCACCCTCGTGCCCTTGGCCTTCTTGGTGTTGCCGTTGGGGGTCTGCTCGGCGACCTTTCCCTCGTCGACATCGTCGTTGTAGCTCTGGTCGACGGTGCCAACCTCAAGGCCGGCTTCCTTGATCAGCTCAATAGCGGTTTCCTGGTCCTTGCCCAGCACGTCGGGCACCGTGACCTGTTCGCCACTGAACATGCCCGTGGCAAAGGCCACTACAACGCCAATCACGGCGACGGCGGCAATCACGGCGGCGATAATCTTGTTCTTGTTGGACTTAGGCTTCTCGACCTCGTAGGAGCCCGTGGAGCCCGAGACAGCGCTACGGGCGGTGTTCTGACCGCTCACGCCCGAGACGGGACGAACCATAGCGCGCGTTGAGTCGGAAAGCTCGCGGGTCTTGGTGGCACCCAGGTCGCCGGCGGCACCGATGATGCGCGTGGGCTCCGAGACGTTGACGGCACGGCCGGACAGGTAGCTGTTGAGCACCTGGCGCAGCTCGTCGGCCGTCTGGAAGCGGTTTGCCGGGTCCTTCTCCATGCACTTGAGGATAATGCGCTCCAGGTCGGCATCGACGCCGGAGTTGATCTGGCTCGGCGGGATGGGGAGTTCGTTGACCTGCTTGAGCGCGACCGAGATGGCGTCGTCGCCGTCAAAGGGTACGCGGCCGGTGGCGCACTCGTACATGACGACACCCAGTGAGTAGATATCTGAGGTAGGACCGAGGTCCTGGCCGCGGGTCTGCTCGGGGCTTACATAGTGGGCGGTGCCCAGCACGTTGTTATCCTGCGTGAGGTGGCTGTTCTTGGCGCGTGCGATGCCAAAATCCATTACCTTGATGTTGCCGTCGGGCAGCACCATGATGTTTTGCGGCTTGATGTCGCGGTGGATGATCTCGTGCTTGTGTGCGACCGAAAGCGCGGAGCTGATCTGCGAGCCGATCTGCGCGACCTTCTTGGGATCGAGGGCGCCGTGGCTCTTGATGCCGCTCTTAAGGTCGGTACCGCGCAGGTACTCCATGACGATGTAATAGGTGTCGCCGTCCTTGCCCCAGTCGTAGACGCCTACGATATAGGGGGAGGACAGGCCGGCAGCTGCCTGGGCCTCCTGCTTAAAGCGGGCGGCGAAGGTGGCGTCGCCGGCATACTGCGGCAGCATGATCTTGACGGCAACCGTGCGGTCGAGGACCTGATCCTGTGCACGGAAGACGGTCGCCATGCCGCCTGTTCCCACCTTATCCTTGAGGAGGTATCTTCCCCCGAGGACCCTCTGTTCCATTCCTGCTCCTAACATAACTATTCGCTCAACGATGTGTGTAGTACCAAATGTGTGGCCGCTGGAGCCGTGTGGCGCGTTGCCGCTAGCTCATCGGCCGCGGCGTGCCCCAAGTATCCGCTTTGATCACGGGCATCACGCTCCCTGTGCGGCGAGCGCCGCGGTCAGGACGATGCCGGCAATCTTGGCCGCCTTGACGTCGTGTTTGTCGTAATCCTCCAGGGCCACCGAGATGGCAACCGTGGGCGAATCGTAAGGTGCAAAGCCAACAAACATAGAGTTGACGTTGGTGCCGCCGGTCTCGGCCGAACCGGTCTTGCCGGCAACCTTGACGCCCGGAATCTGGGCATCGGTGCCGGTACCGGACTGGACGACGGCGAGCATGGCCTGCTTGACCTGATCGGCGGTGGCAGAGCTGACAGCCTGGCCCAGCGAGCGGGACTGCGTGGTCTTAACCACGGTCCCGTCCGGGGCGAGTATCTGGGACACAAAGAACGGGTCCATGACCACGCCGCTGTTGGCGATAGCGGCAGCGATCACGCAATTCTGCATAACGGTGGTCTGCGGGCCAGGCGTGTGGTCCATGCCGACGGGCTGGCCGGCGCCTGCCCAAGCGGTTTCCCACTCGGTCATAAGCGACGGGTCGGCCATGATGGAGGCCGCGGCGGTAAGGTCCTGACCCAGCTTTTGTCCATAGCCAAAGGCGTTGGCAAACTGTACCAGCGAGTTGGCGCCGACCTCGTTTGCCACCTGGCCAAAGACGACGTTGGACGACACGGCGAAGGCCTGCTGCAGGCTGATGGTGCCGTAGCTCTCGTTGGCATAGTTGGTGACCGGTGCGTTGCCGATGTCCATGGAGCCGGGCGCCTGGTACGTGCTGGTAAGGCTGGCGGTGCCGGTTTCGAGCGCCGCGGAGAGTGTGACGACCTTAAAGGTCGAGCCCGGGGTGTACAGCGCGTCCATGGCACGGTCGTACATGGAGCCGTCCTCGCCGCCGCCCGACTGGAGCAGCGCATCGATGTTGGTGTTGTCGTAGGTGGGCGAGCTGGCACATGCGAGCACCGCGCCGGTACGCGGGTCGATGACCACTACAGCGCCCTTAAAGCCCTTGAGCGCCTGCTCGGCCGCCGTCTGGATACGCGAGTCGATGGTGAGCTTGGCGGTGTTGCCCGGCTGGGTCTGGCCCGCGAGCGACGCGATGGCGTTGTTCCAGCTGGAGTAATCCTTAGAGCCGGTGAGCGTGTCGTTCATGACGCTCTCGATGCCGGCGGTGCCGTATTGCTGGCTCACGTAGCCCACCACGTGCGCGGCCATGTTGCCGTTGGGGTAGGAACGGGCGTAGGTGCCGTCCTCCTGCTGCAGCGACTCGGCTAGCGTCACGCCGTCGGACGTGATGATGGAGCCACGCTGGATGTACTTGGAGCGGGCGATGGTGTGGTTGTTGGTCGGCATGTCCTGATAGTCCTTCGCCTTGATGACTTGGACATAGGTGAGGTTGCCGATAAGGATGGCGAACAGCGCCGTAAAGGCGAGCACCGCACGAGTTAGACGGTTGGCAAGCGCAACGCGGCCGAGCACACCGGATTCAGGCGTGTCGAGCAGGCGACGACGCATGCGAGAACCCGCGGAGTGGTTGCCGTGGCTGTAGGAAGGTGCGCTGGCAAAACGCGTACCGGTCGGGGCAGCGGCGGATGCGACCTGGTCATCGGTGATGGCGGCCATGGTGTCGGTGCCGGTAAGCTCTGCCTCGCGTCCGGTCGCCTCGTCACCGGCGCGTAGCAGGAGCGCGACGATGATAAAGCTTGCCAGCAGAGAGGAGCCGCCCTGACTCATAAAGGGCAGGGTGACGCCGGTCAGCGGGATCAGGCGGGTTACGCCGCCAACGATCAAGAAGGCCTGGAAGCTGATGGCGGCCGTAAGGCCCGTGGCGCTAAAGGCGGCGAGGTCGGATTTAGCGCGGGCAGCTGTGGTGAGGCCACGCACGGCAAAGAGCATAAACAGGATGAGCACGGCGCCGCCGCCCAAAAGGCCCATTTCCTCGCCGATGGCCGAGAAGATAAAGTCGGACTCGACGACAGGGATGTTGTTGGCCATGCCGTTGCCGATGCCAACACCGACCAGACCGCCATCGGCAAGCGAGAAGAGCGACTGGACGATCTGGTAGCCCTGGCCCTGGGCGTCCTTAAACGGATCGACCCAGACCTGAAAGCGCACTTGCACGTGCGACAGGAACTTGTAGGCGCCCACGGCTCCAACGGCCAGCAGCGCAAGGCCGATGATGACGTACGAAAAGCGTCCCGTGGCAACATAGAGCATCAGCAAAAAGATGGTGTAGAACAGGACGGCCGAGCCCAGGTCGCGTTCGAAGACAACGATGAGCAGGCACACGCCCCACACGGCAAACAGCGGCAGCAGCAGGCGGAAGCGCGGAATCTTGAGGCCCAGGATCTTGCGGTTGGAGATGGAAAGCAGCTCGCGGTTTTCGGCCAGATAGCCTGCCAGGAACAAGACGATGAAGACCTTGGCGAACTCGCCGGGCTGGATGGTGAAGCCCGCGATGCGAATCCACAGCTTAGAGCCCGAGATCGTGGTGCCGATAAAGATCGGCAGCATCAGCAGGATGATGCCGATAATGCCAAAGGTGTACTTGTAGCGCATGACCACGTCGAGGTTCTTGACCAGCGCGAGCGTTCCCACCATGAGCGCTACCGAGACAAACAAGATGATGAGCTGCGAGATGGCGAGGTCGGGGGCCAGGCGTGTCACGAATGTGATGCCGATGCCCGAGAGCACAAAGACGATGGGCAGGAT
This sequence comes from uncultured Collinsella sp., assembly GCA_902482045.1. Lineage (GTDB taxonomy): Bacteria > Actinomycetota > Coriobacteriia > Coriobacteriales > Coriobacteriaceae > Collinsella. The sequence goes on along the minus strand of CABSYS010000083.1, from coordinate 2,495 downwards.
GGCGGGGTCGGCGCCGGGCGCCAGGATGCGCACGGCGATATGCGCCGCGGCGAAGGCGGCGAACAGGCCGATCGGCACGGCGAGCGTCTCAAAGGAAATCGTGGCACCCGCGGTGAGCACGTACATCGCATAGAACAGGATGACGGGGAACGCCGAGGCGATGAGCAAGAGCAGTTCGGTGTTGCGGCGACTCATAAGCGGCACTCCCTTTCTAATTCTTATCGGAGGCTTCGGCCTCGGCTGACTGTTCGGCGGTTTTCTCGGAATCTGACTCGGAGGTGGATTCCTGATTGGTGTTGTCGCGAATCGTTTGCGCGTCAATCACCTGACGGGTCTGCTCCTCGTCAATCTGATGGCGGTACTTGGAAATGGTGTCCTGCGCATCGTCGACACTCGTTTGCGGAATGCCTGCCTTCAGGCGGTTTTGCGTGTCTTCGGGCAGGTCGGACAGCTTGATGCTGGTTTCGCTCTCGAGCCAGTGGAGTTCGACCCCGAGCGTCTTGCCGGGCAGGCCGCGCCAGACGGCGACATTGCCCTGGTAGGTACCCAGGTAGTACGAGCCGGTGACACCCGTGTAGGCCCAGATGCCAGCTGCCAGCACAAAGACGAGGGCCAGGATGGCGGCGATGGTAACGTTGCGGCGACGCACGCGTTGCGCCTCGCGCATGACGCCATCGTCAACCAGGTCAACGACTACTACGGTCACGTTGTCGTGGCCGCCGGCGGCAAGCGCCGCGTCCACTAGGTTGTCGACGCAAATTTGCGCGGTTGAGGACTGCGTGGCGATGTTCTCGATATCGCTATCGGGAATCATGCTCGAAAGACCGTCGGAGCACAGAATCAGGCGGTCGCCTTCCTCGATGTGCAGGGTAAAGTGGTCGGCATACATGGCGGGATCAGAGCCCAGCGCGCGGGTGATGACCGAGCGGTTGGGGTGGACGCGGGCCTCATCGGCCGTAATCTCGCCGGCATCCACGAGCTCCTCCACGTAGGAGTGGTCGCGGGTCACGCGGATGAGCGTACCCTCGTGGAGCAGGTAGGCGCGCGAGTCGCCCACGTGGGCGATGGCGAGCGTGTCGTTTTCGATGTAGGCGCAGGTGGCTGTGCAGCCCATGCCGGGCTTGCCCAGGCCGTTCAGGGCCGCCTCGATTACGGCGGCGTTGGCGGCCTCGACGGCTGCCGCCAGGCGTGCGGCGTCGGCAGACTGAGGAGCTGTCTTGGCGATGGTCTCGACAGCGATAGAAGAGGCTACCTCGCCGGCAGCGTGACCACCCATGCCGTCGCATACGCAAAAGAGCGGCGACTGCACCAGGTAGGAATCCTCGTTGTGCGGGCGCACGCAGCCAACGTCGGAGCGGGCGCCCCACATGAGTTGCGTGGTGGTGCCGGCATCATAGGTCGAGTCGGTCTCGATGCGCTCCTCGGTCAGGGGTTCAAAGCTCATGGTCGAGCCGGGGTCTTTGAGCTTGGCCTCAACGGCGGCAACGTCGATTTCGGCGGTGTCACCGGGAGAGACGGTGTCGGTCTCGGCGTTTGATTCGGAATCGCCGGTGTCCGGGGAGTCGGGCTCCTCGGAAACGCGGGCGGTCGACTCGTCGTCTTGCGGGCTGACGTCTATAGGCTCGGGCGCCGGCGTAGACGCGGGCGCAACCTCGGATGCTGGGGCTATGGGAAACGCCGGCGCGGCGGGCTCGGGTGCCGCAAACACCGCAGCGCTCTCGTTGATTGCCGCGGCGACGGGCTCTGCAAAGTGAGCCGGCGCCGGGGTTGCTTCGGGCGCTGTGGGCTGTTCCGCAGCATGTGCGCCGATGGGCGCCGCTGCGGCATCCTCTTCGCCCTCGTTATCGGCGAGATCCGAAATATCATGCGTTACATGCGAAAGAGGCAGGGAGAACACGGTGTCCTCGGGCTCCACGGTCGCAGGGCGCGCCGGAGCGGCATGAGCCGGCGCAGCTGCGGGGGCAGTCGGCGTCTCGGGCATGGTTGCGGACTTGTTCTCCTCGTCGATCATCGACGGTTCACCTTCATGACCACGTCGCCAATCTGGACCTCATCACCCTCGCGCAGCGTTGCGGGCTCCACCAGCTGACGGCCGTTAACGAGCGTGCCGTTCAGCGAGTTGAGGTCTTCGATGATGAGTGCCGGGCCCTGCAGCGAAAAGCGTGCGTGCGAGGCCGAGACAAACGGTTCGTTGATGCAGATGTCCGAGGACGGCGAGCGGCCCACGATGACGGGGCCGAGCATGTCTACATGGATGCCACGGATGCCGCGCGGACCCTTGTCCACATCGATCGTCCAGATAGCGGAGTCGCGGCGCTGGCCGCGTACGAGTCCCACGCCGGTTTTCATGACGGCGAACAGGAAGATGTAGAGCAGGGCGACCAGGACGATGCGGCCTGCAAAAAGGACGATATCGATGTTCATAAGCGACTATCCCCTAAATTCAAAGGCTGTCTCTTATACACATCTGACGCTGCCGACGACTTAATAGGTGT
>CABSYS010000082.1:0-6659 GCA_902482045.1 uncultured Collinsella sp. | reverse complement strand
GAGTCAAAGATGACCTCCCAGTCGCCCTCGCGCGGCACGCCCACACGGAAGCTCTCGTAGCTCGCCGGATCAAAGTTGATCAGGATCACCAGGTCGTCGTCGATGTCCTCGCCCTGGCGCACAAAACTCACGATGGACTGCTTGGAGTTGTCCGCATCGATCCAGGTAAAGCCGTCATCGGTGTAGCCGCGCTCGTACAGGGCGGGCTCGGCGGTGTACAGGTGATTGAGCGCCTTGATAAACGCCTGATGATGCTTGTGTGTCTCGTACTCCTCGGTCAGGAACCACTGGATGGACTCGTAGTAGCGCCACTCGATAAACTGGCCGATCTCGTTGCCCATAAAGTTGAGCTTGGCACCGGGGTGCGTCATCTGGTAGAAGGCCAGCGTGCGCAGGCCGGCAAACTGACGCCACCAGTCGCCCGGCATGCGGCCGATCAGCGAGCACTTTCCGTGCACGACCTCGTCGTGGCTCAACGGGCAAATAAAGTTCTCGGTAAAGGCGTACATGATGGAGAACGTGAGCAGCCCGTGGTTGCCGGGGCGCCACGGAAAATCGGTCTGCATGTAGTGCAGGGTGTCGTTCATCCAGCCCATGTCCCACTTGTAGTGGAAGCCCAGGCCGCCGTCCTGCGGCGGATAGGTCACGAGCGGCCATGCGGTGGACTCCTCGGCCATCATCATCACGTCGGGGTAGTGCGCCTCCACAGCGCAGTTGACCTGACGGATAAACGCGCTGGCGTCCAGGTCCTCCTCGGTACCGTACTTGTTGAACTTCTTTTGGCCCGGATCGTCGATGCCAAAGTTGAGGTACAGCATGCTGGACACGCCGTCCATGCGAATGCCGTCCACGTGGAAGTTCTCGAGCCAATACAGCACGTTGGAGACCAGGAAGGAGCGGACCTCGCCGCGGGCGAAGTCAAACTTGTGCGTGCCCCAGTTGGGGTGAATCTCGTGCTCAAACAGCATGTGGCCGTTAAAGGTGGCAAGGCCGTGGGAGTCGGCGCAAAAACCGCCGGGCACCCAGTCCATGATCACACCGATGCCTGCCTCGTGGCATGCATCGATAAAGTGCATGAGCTGCTGCGGGTTGCCGTAGCGCGACGTGGCGGCATAGTAGCCGGTCGTCTGGTAGCCCCAGGAGCCATCGAAGGGATGCTCCATAAGCGGCATGACCTCGATATGCGTATAGCCCATATCGCGCACGTAGTCCACGAGCTCCACCGACAGGTCGTCGTAGGTGTAGAACTCGCCGCGTTGCGCAGGGAAGGGGTCCATGGGACCGGGGTAGTTGCCGTACTCGTCCGGCTCGCCCTGTGGAGCGTCGCCGTGGCGCTTCCACGAGCCAATATGCACCTCGTAGATGTTAAGGGGCTGCGACATGTGGTTGTGGCTGGCGCGGCGCTTGAGCCACGCGGCGTCATTCCACTGGTAACCATCGAGGGTCCACAGAACGCTGGCGGTACCCGGAGGGCACTCGGCCTTAAAGGCGTACGGATCGGCCTTGTAGAGCTTTTCGCCCTCGTTGGTCTCGATAAGGTACTTATAGAGCTGACCCTGCTTGGCGCCAGGAATAAAGCCTTCCCAAATAGCGCTCGTATGCATGGGCACCAGCGGGTTGGCTTCCTCATTCCAGTCGTTAAATTCGCCAATGACATGGACGCTCTTTACGTCGGGCGCCCAAACGCAAAAGCGCCAGCCGCGCGTACGGTTCTGCGTGTCGGGGTGAGCGCCCATCTTTTCCCAGCTGCGCTCCCACATGCCAATGCCAAACAGGTAGACATCGTCCTTGGAGAGCTCCGGTGCGTGCGGGGCGGCTTTACGGGTAGCGGGTTTTTTGGTTGCTGGCTTTAGCTTTGTATCGCTCACGTTTGATCCCATCATGACGCGGCAGCGTGTTGCCTTGGTGACTAGATGCGAAAGGTCCAAAGCTGCACGAATCGAAGGGACGGCGATAGTTCTATGATTCGTTCCACCTCGCGTGCTCGGTGGAACTTTCGGCAGAAACTACGATAACACCTGTACGTTAGTTTTATGGACGAAAGCGGATTTGCGGGGGCGTTTAATCGGTAAGCGACATGTTTATACCACTGGCAGAATTGCTGTGGTAAAACCCTTGACAGTTTTACCAATTAGGGTTTCAAAACTGATAGGCTTACGTTTGGTAAAACGTTTTTAGCAGGTTGTTTACCATTTGACATCGAAAGGCTCGTTTATGAACCACATCGCTGCTCCAAGTGTTGCTTTTATTTTCGATTGCGACGGAACTCTGGTTAATAGCTCCCCCGTCTGGGGCCATGCGCAGACCGAGTTATTGCGCCGTCATGGCATTGATGTAACGGTCGACGATTTTGCCCAGTTTGAGCATTTGTCGCTCGAAGACGAGTGCCAGGCCTACCACGACACCTGGGACATTGGCACAAATGGCGAGGAACTGTATCGCGAGCTGAGCGAGATTTTGATTGATGGGTACTCCAAGGTGCCGCCGCGCGAGGGGCTCCTGGCATTTTTGGAGCAGGCGAAGGCGACGGGCATTGCCATGTGCGTGGCCACGTCCACGCCGGTCGAACTGGTGCAGTCCGCCCTTGCGGCTGCTGGCCTTGATCGCTATATGGAGTTTATTACCACAACGGGCGAGGCAGGGCGCTCCAAGCAGTTCCCTGACGTGTACGAGCTGGCGTTGCGTCGCCTGGAAGAGCGCCACGGGCACAAGTTTGAGCGCACCTGGGTGTTTGAGGACGCCGTCTTTGGACTTAAGAGCTCTGGCACTGCAGGCTTTAAGCGCGTGGGCATCTATGACCCGCGCGGCCGTATGGAGCGCGACGAGGTTCGCGATAACTGCGACATCTTTATCGACAGCTATGAGAACCTGGACCTGGCCCGCGTGCTTTCGTTTGAGGGCTAGGCGAGGGCCGTGGCTTGCAAAGTATTAGTGGTTTGCGGCTCACCGGTGCTGGCGAGCCCCGAGTTGTTGTGCCGCCTGGCAGGGGAGTGCGACCACATCGTAGCCGTAGACCGCGGGCTCGACGCGCTGCTGGGTGTGGGACTGGGCTGCGACGTATATGTGGGAGATGCCGACACGGTGAGCGATGCCGGCCGCGCGCTGGTCGATGCCGCTGCCGATTTTGAAGTGGAACGCCACAACCCTTACAAGGACTATACCGACCTGGCTCTGGCGCTCGATTCCGTCCGTCGCCGCTGGCCGGGTGCCGAAGTGGTAGCAACCTGCGCCACCGGCGGCCGCCCGGACATGGCACTGTCTGTGTTAGGGCTACTGGCAGGCTATGCGGATGCCCCCGTCTGGATCGAAGAAGACGAAGTGACGGCCAGAATACTGCACCAGGACGAGACCTGGACCGTCGAGGGCGCCGAGGGCAAAACCTTCTCCATCATCGCCATCGCTCCCAACACAGAGATAAGCGAACACGGCCTAGAGTGGGAACTAGACCACAGCCCCTTAGCCCTGCTAGCCGACACGGGCATCAGCAACATAGTAAGATCCACCGCAGAGATAACCGTCCACCAAGGCGTCGCAATCGGTTATTTACTCCACCAGGGTTTTATCGGGACGGTGGGTTAATTAGCTAATTTCGGCAAAGCCAAAAAATAGCTAATTAACCCACCGTCCCAGGAAAACCCGTAAGAAAAAGTTTCAACAAAAACCTCTTGCATCTCCGAAGATCTTCCCCTATAGTACTGCCTCGTCACGGGGGCGTAGCTCAGCTGGGAGAGCGCTTGACTGGCAGTCAAGAGGTCAGGGGTTCGATCCCCCTCGTCTCCACCATCGTGAATGTAAGGCCACTCGATTGAGTGACCTTTTTTATTTGCGATATCTTTTGATCCCCATTTGGGGAGAGACTCCAAATGGGGATGTTCCAAAGTCGCCAGATTGAAACCTGTCCCTAAATACGAGGTTGTGCGCCAGCCTCTTCATCTACTCCAAAAAATTCATAACCAGCGAGACCATGGACTCTTTTTCTTCAGGTCTCGACTCAGCAATCATGAGCGCGACAGCAACAAGCGTGCTGTCTGCGATCCGTTTGTCTAAGCCGCGAAAAAGCAGTCCGTTGCGATCTAGATAGTAGAGAAAGAGGCTGCATCCGATTCGCTTGTTTCCATCGAGAAATGAATGGTTCTTGATGATGAGGTACAACAGATTTGCTGCTTTTTCCTGTACGGATCGATAAAGGTCTTGGCCACCAAACGACTGGTTGATTACCGAGATACTGCTGCGGAAGGACTCATCTTTTTCTACGCCAAACAGGTCGCTCGTAAATCGGCTGCGCATTTGGGCTATTAATCTCATACAGAGCTCGTATTCGAGTGTGTATACCCCAGTTTGTCCCTTGGGCCGATCAATGGATTCACGATCGTACTCATCGAGCAGTTTAAAGACATCTATATAGCTCTCAACGATATCGAGTATCTCACGAGAGCCGAGGTCCTCGGGTAGACGTTCGACAATCTGAGCGACTGTCCCTAGTTGCTCGAGTCTACGTTCGTTTTCAACGTGTCCTTGAATAATAAACTTGTTGAGCACATTGGTTGCCCAGCGACGGAATTCAACACCGCGTTGAGATTTAACGCGGTATCCAATGGACAATATCATGTCTAAGCTGTAATGATCAGTTTGATATCTTTTGCCGTCAGCAGCAGTTGTCGCAAATTTTGCGACAACTGAATCATCGTCGCTTAATTCCTCTTTTAAAGCGTTGTTGATATGCTTGCCGATTGTTTTGACATCCCTATCAAACAGCGCTGCCATCTCATTTCGGGTCAGCCATACAGTTTCGCTTCCTTTGTCAATCACAACAGGAATCGTGACCTCTCGGTCGTTGGATTCAAATAGAACAATCTGATTTCCATTCATTTTCGCGCTCCACATCAATCCATTGGGCACATGCATGTCCAATTCGATACTCGATTGTCTGCCGAACTTTATGGGTGCCGGCCAGCAGGGGCGCGTACCTGCCTAAGGGCTCTGAGTGACGGTCTCTGTGAATAAAGCATCCATCTCGCCGATACGTACCATTGGGGGCCTCCGTACCGGCTCACGTTGCCCGTATACCTTTGGCCCTATTTTATCAGATATAGATCGCATGTTCTATATCTATTCCCCTCTATTTTCTGAGAGCCTCGTACTGGGAGACGGAATCGTCAACCTCGCCCGATAAACCTTACGCCCACATCTAGCTGCATCCCAAAAGTTGCCCAACAATCTGCCTCAAAATGCATTGACTCTGTAGCCAGGCGTGTCTATTGTGCAATGAGCATCTTCGCAATGCGACGCCCACGCCAACACCTGCAAAAAGTTGCGCAATTACCTTCCCGGTTTTGTACAAAGTTTGTAGCCAATCATAATAGTTTGAGCAATTCACGCCGCCAGCAATACAACTCGGGCAGTGATCGTCAGCCCACACACCCCCATAAACCTGCGGCAATGCGTGCAAGGCAGCGCGATATCCCCCATAACCACGGCAAATAAACAATATGTTGCTCAACACGCCCCAAAACGTATGGGCCACCTGCCGTGCTAGGATAGCTAACGTTACATGGGTTCAACTGTGCTCACGGCTCCAGCAAGTCGCAAAGCGCAGGGTCGATCGTCATCCGGCCGTAACGGCGGTGCCAGAAAAACCACGAGCTCCAATAGAGTAGTCATGCTTATCGCATCGAATGACTTTGTTCTTGTCTAAGTGCAAGCTGTTATTTCGAATCGATATCTCATGATAAAGCGCAGCTGTCCTGCAGCTGTTTGTGTTCGGTCCAGTTTTGTTCCCGCTTGACTGGGCCGCACGCAGTCTGCTGGGGACGCGGTCTTTTTTGCGATACACGTCCGCGTCTCTAGCCACTGCACGCATACATACCGTTCACGGTGGGGCAGAGCCACGTGCTTGTCTAACTGGGCTCAGGGTTTGAATATGGAGCGCCTTCGCGCACAAGCGCCCTGGCGAAGCCATACCCAAACCCCGTGAGCCACACGTAAGACAGCAAGGGGGGTGGTGCTCGTGTGGTATGTGATCCAGGTCATTAACGGTCGCGAAGACGTAATGCGCGAGCGCATTGAGCGTGTGGTGCCGGTTGGCGCCATGCAGGAGCTCTTTTACCCCCAATATCAAACCGAGATTAAAGTACACGGCGAATGGGTCAATACGACCAAGCCGCTTTTTCCCGGTTACCTTATCTGCGATACGGCAGAACCCCGCACCGTGCAACAGTATCTGCTGCGCATGGACGACTTTGCCCGGGTGCTTTCCCAGGATGGTCAGTTTGTACCGCTGGCAAAAGAAGAGACCCAGCTCATTGGCAGCTTTACGCATAGGGGAGACCGCGTAGTTCCCATGAGTGAGGCCCTAAAGGACGGCGACCAGGTCGTAGTGACGGCTGGCCCACTGCTGGGCCACGAAGGCCTTATCAAAACCATTAACAGACGCAAGAGCACTGCTTATTTGGAGCTCGACCTGTGCGGCCGACGCGTAACCACCCGCGTTGGCCTCGCGGTGCTTTCAAACGAGCAGCGCGTCATGCGGAACTTAAAAAAGGCGATCGCCTAGCTGTATTTGGTCGCCACACAGAACAGGGAGGCTCCCCGAACCGGGGACGAAGTGTTGCTGTCTCTTATACACATCTGACGCTGCCGACGACTTAATAGGTGTAGAT
>CABSYS010000081.1:0-6668 GCA_902482045.1 uncultured Collinsella sp. | reverse complement strand
TCTCGTGGGCTCGGAGATGTGTATAAGAGACAGCTCCATGGAGGCAACGAACACAGGAACCGGCCCCGCACCTTCGCGTACCGCCAGGCGCTCAAACAGCGGCATCATCTGGTCGAGCCAGCGCTCGCCCAAAAGAAAGCTCACCGGCTCGTATCCGGCGCGCACTGCACGCTCGATGACCTTGGCACTCTCGGCGATAAAAATGCCCTTCTGCGGCTCCAGCACGCAGCGAAGCTCACGCTCGGTCAGTCGCACGTAGGCATCGAGCCGCTCGTCCTCGAGCGAATCAATTCGCAGCACCTCAACGGCATCAGTCATAGCAGCCTGCCCGCACCTTTCTTTACAGCACATCTATACCAAACGAGGCGACGCTAAGCGCCGCCCCATGCATTCAAATAACCCGATGATACCGTTCACGCCAGACGATTTACGCCTCAACGCGACGATACGTCACGAACTCATAATCGAGACCCTCATCGCCCTCGCCCGAGGCAATCGTGGCAACACCGCCACGCCGCGCAATCTCCCACGCGGGATCGGCATCCAAATCAGGAAAGTACGTATCCACGTCATGCACGCAATGGTTATGCGTAACCTCGGCCTCGACGCAATACGGCAAAAACTGGCGATACACCTCGCCGCCGCCAATCACCCACGCAACGGGTTCATCGGCCACGGCGGCGAGCGCTTCGTCGATGCTATGCACCACGTCAACGCCCTCGGGTGCAAACCCCTCGTCGCGCGTGAGCACGATATTACGGCGATTCTTGAGCGGACGCCCGCCAGGAAAACTCAGCAGCGTCTTGCGCCCCATAATAACCGGGCAACCCTTGGTGCACGCCACAAAATGGCGCATGTCGGCGCGATTGGACACCACCATGTCGCCCTCGCACCCAATACCCCAGTCATCGCACACGGCGACAATGGCAGAAAGCTTACACGTCACGCCCGTCACCTACACCGCAATGGGGATGTTCTTGACCTGCGGGCCGTGCTCATAGCCCTCGACGATCAGGTCATCGGTCGTAAACGAATAGAAGTCATGCACATCGGGGTTGAGCGTTACCTTGGGGGCCGCAAACTGCGGACGCTCGATAAGCTCGCGGACGATATCGACATGACGGTCGTAAATGTGGGCATCGGCGATCACATGCAGCAGTTCGCCGGGAATCATATCGACCGACTGCGCAACCATCATCAGCAAAATGGCGTACTGGCACACATTCCAGTTGTTTGCGGCCAAAATGTCCTGGCTGCGCTGGTTGAGAATCATATTGAGCGTGGGTTTGTCATCCTGCGGGCGCTGCGTCACGTTATACGTCACGCTGTAGGCGCACGGATACAGGTGCATCTCGGACAGGTCGCTAAACACATAGGTGTTCGTCATAATGCGGCGACTGTACGGCGTGTGCTTGAGATCGTATAGCACGCGGTCCATCTGATCAAAGTCGCCCTCGGCGTAATGGCTCTTCTGCCCAATCTGGTAGCCGTAGGCCTTGCCGATAGAGCCGGTCTCGTCAGCCCACTCATCCCAAATATGGCTGTTGAGGTCATGCACGTTATTGGACTTCTTCTGATAGATCCATAGGATCTCGTCCATGGCAGATTTGAGGGCCGTACGACGCAGGGTAAGAGCCGGAAACTCCTCACGCAGGTCGTAGCGGGCCGTGACACCAAAGTTTTTAATGGTATAGGCAGGGGTGCCATCCTCCCACACCGGGCGGACCTTTTGGCCCTCGGTCGTGGTGCCATGGTCCAAGATATCGCGGCACATGGCTACAAACTGTTGATCAGCTTTGCTCATTGACCCTCCTGTCAGTCGCCTACAAGCGAGATTCATTGTAGCCCAGGCGCACGCGGCCCCACAGCCCTAACATAAGCCCTCATTTTCTGACATATGCCAGAAGTTCCTTGCGCAAATCTGCATGTTCGTTATCCTATTGTTGACATATGTCAGATAAGGAGGGCGCATGGCAGGAAGACGCGAGAAACTGCGCCGCGTCGGGATCATCCCCGAATACCGCGGCTTTACCCCTGACGGCCTAGCCAGCGGAGACGCCATCGACATGACGATCGACGAACTCGAGGTGCTGCGCCTGTGCGACCTGGAAGGCCTTAACCAAGAGGCAGTCGCACAGCAGATGGGCATCGCGCGCGCCACGGTGGCGGCAATTTGCAGTCGAGCACATCGCAAGGTGGCAAACGCGCTGGTCAATGGACGGGCGATCGTCATCGAAGGCGGCAATATCGCGTACTCCCCCATCACCACAGTGACGGCCGTATGGCCAGCAAAGGAGGTCGACACCATGAGGGTGGCAACCACGTACGACAACGGCAACATCTTTATGCACTTTGGCCGCAGCGAGCAGTTCAAGATCTACGACATTCAGGACGGCAAGGTGCTCAACGAGCAGGTCGTGGGCACCGGCGGCACCGGCCACGGTGCCCTTGCGGGCCTGCTCGCCAACGGCGGCGTGGACACGCTCATCTGCGGCGGCATCGGCGGTGGCGCTATCAACGCGCTTGCCCAAGCCGGCATCACGGTATACGCAGGTGCCCAGGGCAGCTGCGACGCTTGCGTCGAGGCCCTTATCGCCGGCACGCTCGCACAGAACGGCGAGGCCACGTGCGGCTGCCACGGCCATGACCACGAACATGGCGAGTCCTGCAGCTGCCACGGTCATCGCGAGCACGGGGGCCACGAGGGCTGCGGCTGCCACTAACGGCACGGCACCGCGAACTTGGGGCGCGACGCTGCACGCAACCCCACAGTCAAAGCCAACAACAAAGGCCACCCGGCAGCTTCCGAGTGGCCTTTGTCATATCAAGCTGGAATTACAGTCCTATCTCTTATTACGCATCTGCGCTTCCATCTGGCGCAGCAGCTCCATATCGGACTTGGGACCGCCCGTACCCAGGCCGCCCATGCCGCCCAGACCCATAGCGTCCAGGCCAGGGATATTGGGCATGCGCATCTTCTTGCCCTTCTTACCCTTTTTGCCCTTCTTGCCGCCGGCCTGTGCCTGATTGGCCATCGTGCGCATGCGGCCCATCATCTTATTCATCTCGCCCCACTGCTTCATAAGGCTGTTGACCTCGGTGGGGGTTACGCCGGCGCCCTTGGCGATACGCGCGCGGCGCTGGCCGTTGATGATGGAGGGACGCAGGCGCTCCTCCTTGGTCATCGACATGATGATGGCCTCGTTCTTATCGAAGATACCCTCGTCCAGGTTGCCGCCCATCTGGTTGAGTGCACGCTGACCACCGGGGAGCATGCCCAGGATACCCTTCATGCCGCCCATCTTCTTGACGGCCTTCATCTGGTCGAGCATGTCGTTCATGGTGAAGCCCTCGCGCAGCATACGCTCGGCAGCCTCAAGCTGCTCTGCGTCGGCTGCCTCCTGGGCCTTCTCGATAATACCGACGACGTCGCCCATGCCCAGGATGCGCTTGGCCATGCGATCGGGATAGAACGGCTCCAGCGAATCGGGCTTCTCACCCATGCTCACAAACTTGATGGGCTTGCCGGTCACTTGACGCACCGAAAGTGCGCCACCGCCACGGGCGTCACCGTCGAGCTTGGAGATAATCACACCGTCAAAGTCAGTGCGATCGGCGAAGGTCGAAACCACGTTGACGATGTCTTGGCCGGTCATGGCATCGACGACCATCAACACCTGGTCGGGCTTGACGGCCTTCTTGATGTCCACGGCCTCCTGCATCATCTGCTCGTCGATCTGAAGACGACCGGCGGTATCGACGATGACCACGTCGCGCAGGTGGTCGACGGCCTCCTGGATGGCGCCCTTGGCGATGTCGACCGGGTGCGCGCCGTCACCGCGGAAGACCGGCACGCCGATCTCGCCACCGAGCGTGGCCAGCTGATCGGCAGCGGCGGGACGGTAGACGTCGCACGCGGCGAGCAGCGGCGAGCGGCCCTGCTTCTTGAGCAGGTAGGCAAGCTTTACGGCAGCCGTGGTCTTACCGGAGCCCTGCAGGCCCACGAGCATGATGACATTGGGAATTCGGTTGCTAAAGACGAGCTTGCTCTCGGTTGAGCCGAGCATTTCGATGAGCTCGTCGAGCACGATCTTGACGACGTTTTGCGCCGGCGACAGCGACTCCATGACCTCGGCGGTCATGCAGCGCTCCTTGGTCTTGGCGACGAACTCCTTGACGACCTTAAAGTTAACGTCGGCCTCGAGCAGCGCCATGCGAATATCGCGCATGGCCGAGGTAATATCGGCCTCGGTCAGCTTACCCTTACCGCGCAGGCGGTCAAATGTGTCGTTGAGGCGATCGCTCAGGGAATCAAACACTGGTTACTCCTTAGTTGGACTCGCCCACCAGGGCGCGGCAGAAATCTTTGGCGTTAAACTCCTGCAGGTCATCGACCTGCTCGCCCACGCCGATGCGCAGGATCGGGAGCTTGAGCTTCTCGGCCACGGCCATGGCGATACCGCCCTTAGCCGTGCCGTCGAGCTTAGTCATGATAATACCGTCCAGGCCCAGCGCCTCGTTAAACTCGAGCGCCTGGTTCAGACCGTTCTGACCAGTGGCGGCATCGATCACAAGCACGACAGAGACCGGCATGGGGCCGGCGGCCATATTGGCGGCGCGCTTACGGGTCACATTGACCACCTTGGCGAGTTCGCGCATGAGCTCGGGGCTCGTGTGCAGACGACCGGCGGTATCGATGAGCACCAGGTCGCTGCCGCGCTTATCGGCCTCGTCGAGCACGTCATAGCACACGCTCGCCGGATCGGAACCGCGGTCACGCTTGATAACCGGTACGCCGGCACGCTGACCCCACACATCGAGCTGCTCGATGGCGGCGGCGCGGAAGGTGTCGGCCGAACCGATCACCACGTTCTTGCCGCGGGCGGCCATGGCGCTCGCAATCTTGCCGACCGTGGTGGTCTTGCCGGCGCCGTTGATGCCGACAAACAGCACGCAGCTCGGCGTATCTGAAAACGGGTCGCGCTCAACAGGCACAAAATGGCCCTCGAGCTGCTCGGCCAGGGCGCGGCGAAGCTGCGGGGCGGTCTTGAGGTTCTTCTTGGCAGCGGCGTCGCGCAGGTCATCGGAGACCTGAATGGCGACCTCGGCACCCATGTCGCCCATGACGAGGGTGTCCTCAAGGTCCTCCCAAAAATCCTCGTCGACCTCGCCGCCAAAGTAGAAAACCTCGTTGAGGGCCTCGCGGCTACGCTCAAGTCCGCGCGAGAGTGCGTCAAAGAATCCCATTATGCATTCACGACCTTTCCGGTTTCGCGATCGAGTTTTTGCGAGACGACGCGACTGACGCCGTCGGCTTGCATCGAGACGCCGTAGAGGACGTCAGCATCCTCCATAGTACGGCGCTGATGCGAGATTACCAAGAGCTGCGTATCGGAACGCAGCACATCAAGGGCGCCAATGAGCTTGGACAGGTTGGCGTCGTCGAGCGCAGCCTCGACCTCGTCCAGCACATAGAACGGCACCGTGCGCGTACGGTATACGGCAAAGAGCAGGGCGAGCGCCGTCAGGCTCTTCTCGCCACCCGACATGAGCATCATCTTGGTGATGCGCTTACCGCGCGGCTGCGCCACGACCTCAATGCCCGTCTCGGCCGGATGCTCGGGGTCGGTCATCTCAAGGTGAGCCTGACCGCCCGGGAAGAGCATGGCGAAGATCTCGCGGAAGTTCGCGTCGACCTTCTCAAACGTCACCAGGAACGCCTTGCGCATCTTGCGGTCGATCGCCACGGTGATCTTGGTGAGCGCCTTGCGCGCGCTCTCCAGATCGGCCAGCTGCTCCTCGATGTAATCGGCACGGCGCTTGAGCTGCTCGTATTCCTCCATGGCAACCTGGTTCACAGGACCCAGGTTGTTGATCTGGCGCACGAGCTGGTTAAGCTCGCGCTCGGCGGCGTCGCGATCGGTGGGCGCCGGCAGCATGAGCGCTTCCTCGAGCACCGTGGTGCCGTCGGCAGTGATGGCCTTAATGGCAGCCTCTACCTGCACCTCGAGCTTGCCGCGCGCCACCTTGAACTCATTTTGCGTCGTAGCGGCAACATCGACCCGCTCTTTGGCGCGGGCGACCTCGGTCTTGGCGTCCTCGATGGTCTTCTTAAGCGAAGCCGAGTCCGCCTCCTCAAGCGTTGCCTGATCGCGCAGGCGCGCAGCCCAGTCCGAGGCGCGCTCCAACAGGGCAGAATAGCGCTCGTGCATGGGATCGACGCGAAGGCGCAGCAGCTCGAGCGAGCGCGAGGCCTGACGCGTCCCGCGGATACGACGGTCGATACCCTCCAGGCGATGCTCAAGATCGGGCACGCGGCCCTTCAGCGAACGCAGGCGCTCGCTCGTCTGAGCCAGGCGCACCTTAGCGTCGGCGAGCTTGCCCGCGGCCTCGGAATCGTCGCGACGCACGCGATCGAGCTCATCATTGGCCTCGGCAATCTGCAGGCCCAGGTCGCTCGCCTGCGCACGCGCCTCGACACGCGAACGAGTGAGCTCGTCCACGCGCGGACGTGCGGCACGAACGGCCTCGGCGGCCTGCTCGCGGCGCTTGGAAATGCGCACGCGCTCGACCTCGGCATTGTTGGCACTCTGCTTCAGGCGGCCGATCTCGGACAGCAGCTGTCTCTTATACACATCTGACGCTGCCGACGACTTAATAGGTGTAGA
>CABSYS010000080.1:0-6718 GCA_902482045.1 uncultured Collinsella sp. | reverse complement strand
GGCCTCACGCGACACGTAAGTAATGACGGGCGGAACATCCCAACCCATCTCGGCGCCGTTGCGGGTGACCACGGCATCGACGTCGTCGGCGAGCGCGCGGTTGAGGTTCTCGGTAATACCGCCGCCGGTGATATGGGCAATGGCATGAACGTTGGCGCCACCGTGGAGCAGCTCCAGAATCGGCTTCACATAAATGCGCGTGGGAGCCAGCAGGGCGTCGGCCAGCGAAGCACCGCCGAGCTCCTCGAGCGGACGACTCAGCTCCTCGGCCTTAGCGGCAGCCTCGGGCGTGCCCGGCTTGATGCCGTCGACACCGATAACCTTGCGCACGAGTGAGTATCCGTTGGAGTGCACGCCGGTGGAGGGCAGGCCCAGGATCACATCGCCGGGGCGAACGTTCGCGGGGTCGAGCATCTTGGGACGATCGACGACGCCCACGGTAAAGCCGGCGAGGTCGTAATCGGCGGGGGCCATGACGCCCGGGTGTTCGGCCATCTCGCCGCCCACGAGCGCGCAGCCCGCGAGCTTGCAGCCGTCGGCCACGCCCTTGATGATCTTTGCCATGTGCTCGGCCTCAATGTGACCGATGGCAACGTAATCCAGGAAGAACAGCGGCTCGGCGCCCGAAGCCAAAATGTCATTGACGCACATGGCGACCAGGTCCTGACCCACCGTCTCGTGACGGTCCATGATCTGGGCGAGCACGAGCTTGGTGCCCACGCCGTCGGTACCGCTGATCAAGATCGGGTCTTCCATATCCTTAAGCGCGGCGGCCGAGAACAGGCCACCAAAGCCACCGATGCCGCCGATAACCTCGGGGCGGTTGGTGTCCTTGACCATCTGCTTAATAGCGTCGACGGCGCGGCCGCCCTCGGCGGTATCGACGCCGGCGTCCTCGTACGTCACATGCTTGCTGTCGCTCATCTGAGCCTTCCTCTCCCACTACCGTGGTGCCGCGCGGGCGCCAAACGGTGCTCATAGTTGCGTTCATTTTGGCGCGAGCCATAACAGCACGCGCCGTCATATCAACAAAACGGCAGGTAAAACCTACCAAAATAAACCTGTCCCTACATGGCAGGCTTTAGGCCTCGCCGTGCTCCTCTTCCCAGCTGCGGTCGTCGTATTTCTCGACCACGGCGTCGTCGTCAAAATGCAGCGGCTTGTCCAGGTTGCGGGGCTTAAAGCCCTCCATGAACTTGTCGCGGCCAAAGCTCTCGGGAATCGCCACGGGGTAGCGTCCGGTAAAGCACGCATCGCAGTAGCCGCCCTTGGGCATGACCTTCAGCAGACCCTCGACCGAAAGGAAGGCCAGCGAATCGGCGCCGATATACTCGCAAATCTCGTCGACCGTCTTGTTGGCGCTGATAAGCTGCGACTGCACGTCGGTATCGATGCCGTAGAAGCACGGCCAGATGACCTCGGGCGAGTTGATGCGGATATGAATCTCCTTGGCGCCGGCGTTGCGCAGCATCTTGACGAGCTGCACCATGGTGGTGCCGCGGACGATGGAGTCGTCGATGACGACCAGGCGCTTGCCCTCGATGTTGTCGCGCAGCGGGTTGAGCTTCATACGCACGCCCATGGCACGCAGCTCCTGCGTAGGCTCGATAAACGTACGGCCCACATAGCGATTCTTGATAAGGCCCTCGCCAAAGGGAATACCGCTCTCGTGCGAATACCCCTCCGCGGGCGGCAGGCCGGAGTCGGGCACGCCGATGACCAGGTCGGCCTCGACGGGCTCCTCATGTGCCAGCTGACGACCCATGTCATAGCGGCAGGCGTAGACGCTCTTGCCGTTCATGATGGAGTCGGGGCGAGCGAAGTAGACCTGCTCAAAGATGCAGTTAGCAGGCTCTTCGGCGGCAGGCACGCCTTGCTCAGACACAAGGCCCTCGGCGCTGATGCGCAAAATCTCGCCGGGACGGACGTCGCGGACGTACTCCGCGCCCACAATGTCGAGCGCACAAGTCTCGGAGGCGACGACCCAGCCGCCGGCGCGGGTGACATGGGTGGTGGCGTCGACCGTCGCGGCGCCGTCCTGCGACGGCAGCTGCGAAACGGATGCGGCGTCGGCCTGGTCCAGGCCCTCGTCCACCAGCTTGCCCAGCACGAGCGGGCGAATGCCGTGCGGGTCGCGGAATGCGTAGAGCGCCTGCTCGTTGATGAGTGTCATGGCGTAGCCGCCGCGCACGAGCTCCATGGTCTTGCGAATGCCCTCGCGCAGATGGCCTGTACGCTGAGTAAAGTAGCCGATGAGTTTGGTCGCGACCTCGGAATCCGAGTTGGAGAGGAACGGTACGCCCAGCTCGATCAGCTGGCGACGCAGCTCGTCGGTGTTGACGAGGGTACCGTTGTGCGCGAGCGCGATAATGACGCTATTGATGGTAGAGAGGTGCGGCTGAGAGGCTTCCCAGCTCTTGGCGCCGGCGGTGCCGTAGCGCACATGACCCACGGCCAGCTGACCGGAGAGCGTCGACAAGTCGGCATTGGAGAACACGCGGTCGAGCAGGCCCAGATCCTTGCGGACCATAACCGTACCGCCGTCACCAACGGCGATTCCCGCCGATTCTTGGCCACGGTGCTGCAGTGCACGCAGGCCAAAGTACGTCAGTCGAGCCACGTCGCGATCGGGCGCCCAGACACCAAAAACGCCGCATTCCTCATGCAGCTGGTCAGAGTCCGGATCATACGTCGACATGGCGTTCACCTGTCCCGCAGCACGCTCGGCCGCGCGGATGGTTTCTTGAGACATGGCATCCCCTCAGAGCCTCGTATTTTGGCGTTACCCGCCTTATTATACGCACGGCGCGACGCGCTCCCCCGCGCATGAGCAGCGCTTTTTAAAAGCCCACCGAGCTAATAATCCGTTTTGCGGCCAAACATTTTATCGGTCTGTCCAGCGCAAGCGTCCGCGCCCCCAGATGGCCGCCGCGTCCACCGTTGAGGGTTGCATTGTTGCAATTGGGACGTTCGTCCTGTCTTTTGGCAGGTCGGCGGCGTATCCTTGTAATCTAGGACAAAGCGAGAAAGGTTCTGTATGGATCGAAACGGACTCGACCCCAGCGTCCCCAGCGCCACGGAGGTCAAGAAGATTCCCCTCATCATTAAGGTGTACGCCGTCCTGTGCATCCTGTCCGGCGTGGGCACACTCCCGTCGGTCGCCGCCTTTATGTGGCAGGTCATCACCGCGCTCATCAACGGCAACGCCGCCGCCAAGCTCGGCGACAATATGCTGGTCTCGGTTGGACTCATTGTCGCCGGCATCATGCTCTCTGCGGCAAGTGCCGTCATCCTGATCATCTTTGGCCTGGACCTTATCAAAAACCAGCGCCGCAACGCCGCCCGCCTGTCCTACATCCTTATTGCATTCACCGTCGTCGAGCTTTTGGTCGACGTGATGCTCCAAGGTATCGGGCTCTTCTTGCTTCGTCCCGCTATTCAGCTCGGTATCCTCATCGCGCTTTCAGCCACCGTCGATCCTACGCTTCGCCAGGAGCGCGAACTGCAGCGCCGCCTACAGGAGATGCTCGACCGCGATGCCGCCGCCGAGGGCATGCTCGGCCGCGATGAAACCGGCGAGGGCTACATCAAGCTCAACTACTTCAACCTGTTCTGGGTATTCCTCGTCTGCTGCGTGCTCGGCCTGATCGCCGAGGACATCTGGCACATGACGGTCGACGACCCAGGCGTCTACCAGGACCGCGCCGGCATGCTGTTTGGTCCCTTCAGCCCCATCTATGGCTTTGGCGCCGTACTCATGACCATGGTGCTCAACCGCTTCTATAAAAAGAACCCCATCATCATTTTCCTGGTAAGCGCTGTGCTCGGCGCGAGCTTTGAGGTGTTCGTGGGCTGGTTTATGCAGACCTCATTTGGCGTGGTCTCGTGGAGCTACTCGCACATGAAGCTGTTTGGCACGCCCGACCCACTCGCCGTCCTTACGGGCGGACGCACCTGCACGGGCTTTGCCTGCCTGTGGGGCCTGGGTGGCCTTATCTGGATCAAGCTGCTGCTGCCGAGGCTGCTCAAGCTCATCAACATGATTCCGTGGAAGAGTCGCTACTCGGCTACCGTCATCTTTACCGTCATTATGCTGGTCGACGGCATCATGACGCTACAGTCGCTCGACTACTGGTACCAGCGCGTCAACGGCACGGAGCCGGATATTCCCGTCGCGCAGTTCTACGGCAAGTATTTCGATAACGACTACATGGAGAACCGCTTCCAGAGCATGACCATGAGCCCCAAGGATGCGACGCGCGTGTAGCACCACGCAATGCCGAGATTTTCCAACGCACAGAAAAGCCCACTGGCAGACTGATTGAACTGCCAGCGGGCTTTTTGTTGGCGAGTGCTGCTGCCGGCCTTACGCCTCGCGCTCGACCTCGCTCACACACTCATTTTTGATGGTACCGACGAGCGCCTGCAGCGCATCGACGACATGCGGGCGAATGTCTCCGCCAATGAGTACGAGCATGATGTCGTCGCCCACGGTAAGCTCGCCACTCGCCAGCCACACGCGCACATAGCCGATACCCGGCATCGCGCGCGTTGCCTCGATAGCAGCCTGCACCTTATCGGCATCGAAGCCAAACACCATGCCGCCCACCTTATGTCCAGGCGCCACACCATCCGTCTCGACCCCACGCACCTCAGACTTAGGCGTCGCACGCACCACGCCGTTGTGTGTCAGGTACATCCCACAATCAGCCGCCGAAACATCGGCCTTGGCTTCGCGCAGCCAAGCATCAACCGAAGGCATCGATTTGCCGCTTTCAAGCATCATTTCTCCTTTTGATTTCCAGGGTAGTCTTTTTGGGACGGGGCCCGGACACTTTATTCCTCGACCGGCGTGAGCACCATGACGGCGCGCGTATTGCTAAATGACAGCGAACGGCAGGTCACAAGCGTTACGACCTTGGTTGCCGAAGCGGCACGATCGCTGGCATCGCTCGCCACGGCAGAGGCACCGTCGAGCATCTCGGACAGATAATTCTTCAGTCCGTCATCGCCCTCAAAGTTGGGCGTGCGCGCCTTGGCATACGTGTCCTCGACCACCTTGGTCGCCAGCGGACGCAGCTTATACGTCGCGTCACGTGTGATGTAGTACACGTAGTCCATGCTGTCGAACGTCGCTTGATCGGTCGTATCCGAAATCACGTTGAACATCGAACCGTCGTTCATATGATGACCGTAAATCGTGGTCTGCTGATCCACCATGCCCGGCGCGGTATCGTCGCTATCCAAAAAGATGGCGCCCGACGCATTGGCCGTACCGTCAAACAGCGTGTTAAGGTACTTGGAGTTGTTGTTGGTCTGCACCACGGGGTAGTTGATATTGGTGCCGGGCGCGTAAATCCAACCCACAACCTCGGGATTTGTCTGGGCAAGCGCATTGAAGTCGATAATTGGCACGCCACTGGCGTCCTTGTCGCTCACATATTGCTTTTCGATTTTTTGATACGACTCGCTCGCCTGCTTATAGCCAATCTGCGCGTTGATAAAGATGGCGGCCGCAGCAACGATCAGGCCAATGCCGATGATGATGAGCAGAATGGGAATGACGGAGCGGCGCTTTTTGCGCGGCGGCTCGGTATAGCTCGATGGCGCGGTATGCGCCGAAGAGCGAGGCGACTTCTTGGCCGCACTGTATGACGAGGGGCGATATGCAGCAGGTGCATCCTGACGACGATGCTTCGCCGGCGTCACGGGGCGCGGCGCGCGTGGCTGCTGAGGAGAGGATATCCGACCCTGCTGCGGCACGCGAGCTGCTCCCGACTTGGCTGGATCGGGAATCCGAGAAGCCGAAAAACGCTTTCCCTGATAGTCGGACATGGCTCTCCTTATGCTACAAATGGACTGGCAGAGCGCTTAGGCGTCAGCCATCTCCTGCTTCATCTTCTCGATAACCTTGCGGTACTCGGGGTCGCAGGCGCCCAGGATCTGCGTGGCGTAAATGGCAGCGTTCTTGGCACCGTTGATGGCCACACAGGCAACGGGCACGCCCGAAGGCATCTGCACCATCGACAGCAGCGAGTCCATACCACCCAGATCGCTCGTCTTCATAGGCACGCCGATAACCGGCAGCGGCGTAAACGCAGCCACGACACCACCCAGGTGAGCAGCCTTGCCGGCGGCGGCGATAATCACCTTGATGCCGCGGTCGGCAGCAGTCGAGGCCCACTCATGGACCTTCGCCGGCGTGCGATGCGCGCTTGCAATGACGAGCTCATAGGGCACGCCCAGTGCCTCGAGCTCGGCAGTGCAACCTTCCATAACGCCCAGATCGGACTTGGAGCCCATGATGATCCCGACAACCGGCTTCTGATCTGCCATAAACAAAGACCTCCTGTTGAGAGCGGTGACGCGGCGAATCCGCGACCCTTAACTACTGAGAGTAGTATAGCTGCTCCCGTCCCTGCGGTCCCCGGGTGCCCCGCGGCGGGCTGGGTTTTTATCTTCGCTCCCCTTGCTTCGCAAAGTCGCTCAGCTAAATAACCCAGCCCGCCGCGGGGCACCCGGGGACCTACCGGGGATTGCCATGACGTACGTTGGCTGATTTGGGTTGGAATGAAAGGTTTGCGGAGGGTTGTGGACAGTTAGTTCAGATACGTATTTTTTGGCCGTGCTTCTTGGCGCTAATAGAGTGGTTTGAAGTCACTTGGGGGTGCGGACAGAAAGTTGGACCGCGGGGCGGTCCGGACTGGAGGTTCGCATG
>CABSYS010000079.1:0-6948 GCA_902482045.1 uncultured Collinsella sp. | reverse complement strand
GGGCTCGGAGATGTGTATAAGAGACAGCAAATCGACCTCGAGCGACAGGCCCGCCTGGCGCAGGCGCTCCAGCACGGCAAGGTTCTCGGGCACGGCCAGGAACTGCTTGACGCTCGCCGCAATCTTAGGACCGATGCCCTCGCACTCGGCGATGTCCTCTTCGCTCGCCAAGACGAGCTTGTCAATCGACAGGAATCGCTCGGCGATGACCTCGCCCACGCTCTTGCCCACGTGGCGGATGCCCAGGGCAAACAGCACGCGACCGAGCGGCTGGCTCTTGGACTTGTTGAGCTCGGCGATGGTTTTCTCGGCCGTCTTGAGGCCTACCGGAATGGGGTCACCCTTCTTGACGCCCTTTTTGCTGTTGGAGCTGGCATAGGTGCGTCCCGTGTCCAGTCCGGCGATGTCGTCGACCGTGAGCTGGTAGAAGTCCGCGACATCATGGATCAGTCCGGCGGCGATCATCTTGTCGACAATCTCGTCGCCTAGGCCATCAACGTCCATGCAGCCGCGGCTCACCCAGTGAAGCAGGCGCTCCTTGAGCTGTGCGGGGCAGTCGATGGAGACGCAGCGGTAAGCGACCTCACCATCCTCGTGGACCACGGGGCTGCCGCACACGGGGCAGACCTCAGGCATGTGCCAGTCGACCGAATCGGCCGGGCGCTTGTCGAGCACCGGGCCCACGACCTCGGGGATTACGTCGCCCGCCTTGTGCACGATGATGGTGTCGCCCTCGCGCACGTTTTTGCGACGGATCTCGTCGATGTTGTGCAGCGTGGCGCGCGCGATGGTGGAGCCGGCGACCGTCACCGGGTCGAACTCGGCGACCGGTGTGAGCACACCGGTGCGGCCCACCTGGATGCGAATTTCGCGCAGGACGGTCTGCTTTTCCTCGGGCGGGAACTTAAAGGCGATGGCCCAGCGTGGCGCGCGGGCAGTAAAGCCCAGGTCGAGCTGCTGCTGGAAGCTGTCGACCTTTACGACTACGCCGTCGATGTCATAGTCCAGGTCACCGCGATGCTCGAGGGCCTGGGCGCAGAACTCGTGGACCTCGGCCGGCGTGGCGCAGCGTGCCACGTTGGGGTTGACGCTAAAGCCGGCACTGCGCAGCCAGTCGAGAAATTCGCGCTGGCTGTGAACGTGCAGCGGATCGGTATCGGCGATGGCATAGATAAAGGTGGCGAGATCGCGGCGCGCCGTGACCTTGGGATCCTTTTGGCGCAAGCTGCCGGCGGCGGCGTTGCGCGGGTTGGCGAAGGGGTCGCGGCCCTCGGCATCGGCCTCTTCATTCAGACGTACAAAGCTGCCTTTGGGCATATAGACCTCGCCGCGCACCTCAATGGTACGCTCGCGGTCGGCGCCCATGTGGGCGAGCGCGGGCTCGGACAGGTGCATGGGCACGTCCTTGATGGTACGGACGTTGAGCGACACGTCCTCGCCCGTGGTGCCATCGCCACGTGTGGCCGCGCGCACAAAGGTGCCGCTTTGGTAGGTAAGCGCCACGCCCAGACCGTCGATCTTAAGCTCGCAGGTATAGGTAACGCTGCCGGCACCGAGGGCATCCTCAGTGCGCTGGAGCCATGCGTCGAGCTCATCCAGATCCATGGCATCGTCCATGGAATACATGCGCGCCATGTGCGTGACCGGCGTAAACTGCTCGCTCACATAACCGCCCACGCGCTGGGTATAGCTGTCGGACGTCACCAGGTCTGGGTAGGTGGCCTCGATTTCCTGCAGTTCAACGAGCATTTTGTCAAAGGCGGTGTCCGTGATCTCGGGCGCATCGAGCATGTAGTAGCGATAGGCGTGGTAATCGAGCTCGTGGCGCAGCTCGGCCGCGCGCGCTGCCGCCCGGGCATGGGCGTCGGTCGGTGCGGCGGCATCCGCGCTCGCGGGCGTTTCGGTATCGATGTCCACGCCGTCACCAAACAGGCTCGATTGCTCCATAGCGGCACTCCTTCGCTCGATTTCAAACGGATACAAGAGTACCACCGGTCGCAACGGGGTCGAATAGCGGTCTCAAACCGCACCGAATCGGCAGCCGCCAGACCGGGGTGGACAGCTAGTTCAGATACGTATAATTCTGCGAGCCTGGTCGTGTTCAGACGTCATCATTCCAGCCAATTTGGCCGCCCCGGGGGCTGCACGACCGACTCGTTCCCCCTTCTAGACTCCCATCCGAACCCCTTCCCCATCCCAAAACAGCTCAAAACGCATGCTGAACCGCCTCGGATTTATACGTATCTGAACTAACTGTCCAGGCTCACCCAGAATCGAGCAACTTCATATGCTCCTTTTTTAACTCAATTTATCGCAGTTAATATTTTATATTGTGTTTGCAATATATTTTGGTATTATCAACGTGAGGCGATTGAAATGAAGAATCAGTCCAAACGTTTCCTAACCATCCTCGTCCCCCTTGTCCTTATAGCAGCCGCTTTGCTCGGCTTTTTCTGGAAGGACATTCCCTTTTCGAAAGACCTTTCCTTGCGGGGCGAAGTCGTTGCTGTGTATCACCCTTCCGCCAGCGGGGCAAGCGAAGGCCGCTTCGTTATCGCAAGCGAGCAATTCCAATCCGCACCGCTGCACCTCAACTTCAAAATCGATTCAACCATCCCCATTAAGGATCAGGATGGTAAGAAGGCAGAAGTCGGAGCCATCAAAGAAGGTGTCTACGTTGACGTAACCTGCACCGTCAACACCAGCAGCGATCCCGATCCCACAAAGCTGCCCGCCCTCATAACGCCAACAGCCATCATGATTACGCAAAAGGAATAGCTCGATGTCAGAAAGGAGTTTAAAAAATAATCACCAGACAGTTAGGAGCCAATGATGAAAAAGGTTGCTTATTTACTCGCCGTCTGCCTTGTTGGGTTATCGTGCATGACCGCGCAGCCCGCCTTCGCAGCAGAAACCCATTCCTCTATCATTTCACCAGTTGCCGAAAGTCGTTCAATCTACACCGCCGAAACCACCCTCGCCTATTCGAACGGCGTCAGGCTCCATGTTACTTACACTGTTAACGATACCTATGGAACGATAACAGGCATCAAATCCATAAAGAACTGGACCTCCAATTCTCGAGTAAGCAACATCAGCTGGACTTATAGATACGGACTCAGCAACGGAAGCGTCGTCGTAACTGTTACTTACTATTACAACGGCAGTTGGCATTCTGAAGCAAGAACTATCTATGCTTAGGATTTTTTGGCTGCGGCATTGCCGCAGCCTTTTTGGGGTTAATTATGGAAAGCTCAGATAAACGATGCTGTTTTAGCAATGTGATGTTGCTCGCCACTTTGTCTGTCGCAGCAATCATGGCGGCCTTCTCAGCGTTCAGCGTTGCCAACGAGGCGCGGGAGGTGCTCTTTGCACCCACTCCCTTCTATATTAATGGTGAGTCCATTCCGAGCGCCGTCCTTACCGCACTTGCCATCCGCGATGTTCTGGCCCTGGCGCTCTCAATCGCATGCCTGATTGTCTACTTGAACTTCTGCTTTGACGTCGTCAGTACTCAGTCGATATTCACGCGAAAACAATGCCGGCGTTTTCTGGTTGTTGGGCTTCTGCTGCTCATTTCTTCAATTGTCTCGATTACCTTCGATAACCTGTGTGCCGTCCAGCTCCCCAACGACGTCAGTATTACTGCAATTGGTATCTTTGGTTTTAACGCTTGGACACTGGTTCTCGCTTTGTTTGCGCTATCCCTTTCGGCTATCTTTGAGTACGGGCGACTCTTGCAGTCGGACGTTGACGCCATTATTTAGAAGGAGGGCAGCATGCCAATCGTCATGAGACTCGATCGCGTCATGGCGGATCGCAAAATGTCCTCTCAAGAACTTGCCGACATTATCGGCATCTCGCCCGTTAACGTTTCGCGCATTAAAACGGGGCGGCTCAAGGGCATTCGCTTTTCGACGTTGACCGCGATGTGCGAGGCACTTCACTGCAAACCTGGCGACATCATTGACTGGATGTCAGACGAAGAGTACATCGAGGCATTTGGAAGCCTTCCCAGCGACGAAGACTAACCAAAATGATCCGTTTTCCTCCATCCCCAACGGATCGATGAGAAAAGAGGGGGCTGTCCCGCATTGACGGGACAGCCCCCTCTGGCATCGGTATGTGCGGCTCGTTAGTAGCCCTGGCCGTAGCCCTGGCCCTGCTGGCCCAGCAGCTCCTCCAGATACTGGCGCAACTGCTCGTCAGTAATGCCGCCGTTGCCGGTGTCGGTCGCGCTGTCGTCCTGCTGCTGGCTCTGCAGCTCCTCGTCAGAGCCCAGCTCAACCGTGACCTTCTTCTCTTCCTTGCCGCGCATGAGCGTGATCTCGACCTTCTCGCCCACCTCGTGGCTGCGCAGAGCGATGATCAGGCCATCGGCGCTCGTAATCTCATCGTCGCCCAGCTTGGTAATGACATCGCCCTCTTGGATGCCGGCCTTGGCAGCGGGACCGTCCTCGACGACGCTTGCCACGTAGGCGCCGCTATCGGTGCTGAGCTTGTTGGTACGGGCATTGAGCGCATTGACGCTCGAAAGCGTGGCGCCCAGGTACGGATGAACCGGCGTCTTGCCGTCGATGATCTGGTCGGCAATGTTCTTGGCGTAGTTAACGGGAATAGCAAAGCCCACGCCCGAGCTGGAGCCCGAATAGCTCTCGATGAGCGAGTTGATACCCACGAGCTCGCCGTTGTCGTTGACGAGCGCGCCGCCGGAGTTGCCCGGGTTGATGGCAGCATCGGTCTGGATCATGTTGGCGTAGATGGTGTTGCCGCTGGTAGAGCTCATGGCCGTGGAGCGATAGAGCGCCGACACGATGCCCGTGGAGACGGACTGCTCGTTGCCGAACGGCGAGCCGATCGCCATGACCCACTCGCCCACGTTGAGCTTGGAGGAGTCGCCGATCTCGATCGGGGTGAGCTTGGAGGCGTCAGCATCCTTGAGCTTGATGACGGCGAGGTCGCTCGAGGCATCGTTGCCCACGAACTCAGCCTCGTAGGTGGTGCCGTCGTCCATGGTCACCACGTACTGGTCGTAGCCGTCGACCACGTGGTTGTTGGTGAGGATGTGGCCCTCGGTATCGAGCACCACGCCCGAACCGACGCTGCCCGAGCTATCCGACTCATCGGCAGACTGCGAAAGCGAGCCATTCTGGCTACCGCTCGAAGTGGCGGTGATGGAAACGACGGAAGGCAGGGCCTTGGCAGAAACGGCCTCGGCCAGCGTGGTGTCCTCGGAGTCAATGGTGATCTTTTGCGTCGACGAACCCGAAGCACCCGCCGTCACGGCATTCTTGCCGCCACCGATATCGAGCGTGCCGCTCATAATGAGCGCAATGACCAGCAGGGCTCCACAGGCACAGCCGGCAAGCGCCGTAATAAAGATCGGCAGCTTTTTGGTCTTGGTCTTGACCACCGTGTGCTTATTTACAACCTGCTGGCTGCCTAGCGGCTGGCCGGTCTGCGTGTCGTAAGCCTGCACGTAGGGAATGTTGCCGTCGGCAGGCGTCGACTCCACCTGCACACGCGGTTGCTGCTGAGTCTCGCCGACGTGGCCCGCATCCTGGGGACGCTGGGAATCGTTCTCGCTCATGGCTGCGATCCTTTCGTCAAATAACCAAAGGCCCGCCAAACATGTGGCGGGCCATCATTGTTCACGTTGATTTGTACCCCAAGCTGGGCAGTCCCGAGCACTAGATGCCAAGATTTCAGCTTTGCTTAAGTAATGACATGCTTATAAGCCAATTCGTTTTATGCCGTCATGTCTATTCAATATAACAGTCGATAGCAAAATTATATGTTGAATCGTTAATAAAGTCCGTAATCGTCGCACCCATGCCTGATCCGCACGTCCATTTATCCTTCTCCGCGTCGTATGGCGTTGGCCCCCACCCCGTTTCATATGATGCTTCGCTTTCTGTGAAGTAGTTCATCACATATTTATCTTTCTGCATGAGCGCATACCAAGCGTTTGCGTACATCACAAGCGGATCGATTTGGACTATCGAGTACTTTCCGGAACGAATCTCAATTTCTGTTTTATCGTTATAATAAGCGACTGTGAGCTCAATCTTGGCAAGCAGCGGCAACGTTTCATCTGATTCCCTCTGGATTGTTATGACATCACCGGCCATAGCGTCGGCAGACACAGTTTTGCTCTCTGGCGTGAAAATAGTCTCTCTGCTTCTTGTTCGCGTTTTTTCATTGCCATTTTCATCTCTGACCACCGTGTCGACTACGAGCGTCAATCGCTTCTGAGCGTCCGGCAACTCCACGGCTTCTGCCATCCCGGCTCGCATCAAAATAGGAGCCCCCGCCATCAGACCTAAGAACTGCTTTCTATCAATCATTCTTCATTCCCCTTGTCTACTTGATTTGACTTTCTCAGCTGAATGGGGATACAGAACAGTCCCGTCAAGTTCCTTATCTTCCACAAAAACTAGAATCCATTTATCACCTGCTTTCAACCCTGAGACATATCCGGAACTTGACTTACGGCGCATATCGATTCTCTTACGGCAACCACTTGGCATAAGCGCCTCAAATTGCCCGTTATGAACATCCGATAGAGCACGCACCTCGACTGCAACAACCGTGTCGTTTTCTCCCCCATTAGTCGCCCTTAACAGAAAGAAGCTCGCTGCGGTGAGCAAAGCAAAGGAAAGCACCAATAGGAGCATTGCCCTTCGAATGAACTTGTCGCCGTTCACGAGTACAATCAACCCTTGCAATATGTGCCATCGTGAGACGTGTAAATTGATACGTCATATGGAAGAAACTGTAGCTGGTTTGTCCATCCATTCCAAACAACAAGCAGGTACTTCTTGGCATTCGAGTATGTGTTATGCATTGCCACGTAGCCCACAACTGCCATTGCGTGCCCGCTGCCATTTGACCGGAGCCTTCCAGAGAAAATACTCAGATTCCCCGAGTCGGTATTCACCCTAAAGG
>CABSYS010000078.1:0-6972 GCA_902482045.1 uncultured Collinsella sp. | reverse complement strand
GAGCGAGGGCATCGCTCACAACCTTCTCGTAACGAGGCTCATCGAAATTGAACATCCCTTACTCCTAACTCACTTGGATGAACCTTTCATTCATCCCATAACGTTATAATACTTTATATAACTAACTATGCAAGAACTATTTCAGACTTTTTTGATTTTTCTTTAATAAAAAGCCCGCCGATCAAATGATCGGCGGGCATAGACATAGAGCATCGGTTCAATAAAAACCGAACACCAACATGTTTTCGGCTAAAAAACGTCCTTGGCAAACACCTTTGAGTCATTGGGGACCTGACGGATTTCGATAACCACGCCATCGTTCACAAGCTCTTGGATATGCTCGGCATCGGTTTCGGTCGCAAAGATCGCGGGGGTCGGATGAAGCGTGGTCTCGGGAGACTTTCGAGTTCCGCCCAAATTGATCTCCTTGATGTCTTTGCAACCCTTAGCAAGGCGATAGGCATCCTCGATCGTCTCGACAATGATAAACAGCGAATACTTGTCGGTGACACCGCTGTTGAGCGCCTCGATAGCAGCGTCAACATCCTTGATGACGAGTTTAACGCCGCTGGGGCGGGCGAGCCTCAAAGCGGCTTTTCTCATATCGTCTTTTGCCACGGCGTCGCTGGCACACAGGATGCAATCGACATCCAGCGCATGTGTCCAAGACATGGCGACCTGGCCGTGAATCAATCGGTAATCGACCCTCGTAAGCTTAATCATCAAAAACATCTCCACACGTAATAAAGGTAATGACAGGGTTGAATTATTCGTTGAAGCTTGAGCTAGAACTCTTCTTCTTCGACATCGGAGAGCATATCCGCCGCCTCACAAAGCTGGATAAACGAACGTGATCCCTCGACCGCGGCTTTGGCCTTGTCCGCATCCAGGGAGTCCAGCTGTGTAACCATTTCCACCAGCAGCGGCAAGTTCATTCCGGTGATCAACGTAAACGATCCGGTGGCCTGCCTCTGGATGAATTCGTTGTTTACAGAGCCGCCAAAGATGTCAGTCACGACAAACCAAGAGTCGGCAGGGTCCCTCGTCTCCATCCATGCATCAATCAACGCCGCGACGTCCCTTGAATCGTCATCGATATAGGCGCACAGGCACTCGATTCGGTCGTTAGTGCCCATCAGAATCTCCAGAGAGCTTTTCATGCCTTGGGCGAGATAACCATGACTCGCTAGCAATATCTTATTCATAGTTCTCCAATACCAATAGGACGTACTATATTGTCATAACAAAGTATATTAGCAATCTGCCCTACGCGGTGTGTCTATTTTCCAAATCCGCGAACGGTAGCAATTGGTCGGTAAATCGACCAATCTATCTCTAATTTACAAATAGAACTTCAGTCGCTCGGTGCAGTACACCTGACGGGAGATGAAAAGCGGCTCGCCGCTTGGAGCATAACGTCTATCGACAAACAGAAGCAGCGGAGAGTCCAGCTCCACGTTAAGGTATGCCGCCTCGAGCTCGCTCGCATAGCAGACCTCGAGCGTACGCGTGTTGGGGCCCATCTTGATCCCCTGGCGATCGAGTACCGCCATCAGCGAATCCTCGAGGGATTCATGCTCCAAAAAAGAAAGCGCAGCGGAATAGCTATTGGTTTCCAGCATCGTGGGCTTGTCATCCACAAGGCGCAGACGACGACTACGCAATACCTTTTGGGTATCGTCTACGCCCAGGAACTTCGCGTCTCGCAGGCTTGGGAAGTCCCAGCCCATTGCGAGAACCCTGGTAGACGCCTGTTTTCCCGCAAGCTGGCACGAATGGGTAAAGCTCTCACGGTCGTCCGCGGCATACATCTGTGTGTCCGACGAAACGAACGTGCCCTTGCCGCGGGCCCTCTCAACAAGCCCAGCATCTTCCATTTCTTTAATTGCGGAGCGAACCGTTATTCGGCTCACGCCAAATTGCTCGATAAGCTCCGCCTCGGTCGGGAGCTTATCTCCCGGGCGGTACGTGCCGTTGGCGATCGAATCAGAAAGCGCACGGACAATCTGTTTGTACAGGGGGATAACGCTATTTGCTTCAACCATATCAACCATACCTTTGCAAGGAATCAGCAGTTTATAGATAGATGACTTATATTGTATTAGACCTTTTTAGGAGTCCATATATTTCCTAAATGATTCGGTAAACGGGGTGTTATTTCACTTTAGCGGGGTGCAGCGGCTACCAGCGGCAATCGTTATCAACCTAGTTAGGCTAGTCCACCCACATCGTCTCCAGTTCGCCGCAGAGCCGCGGCCCCATATGGGTATACTCTCGAGGATTCGACTCGATTCGCCCCCGCTGGGGCGTCAAAGGAGACTGCATATGCCCACCACCTCAACCGACCCGCGCGCTGCTGCTGCCGCGCTGCTGGTACCCGGCACTACCTGCCACGGCTTTGCCGTCGAGCGTTGCGAGACCGTGCCCGAGCTCGACTCGGACGCCTACGTGCTGCGCCACACCGCCTCGGGCGCTCGCCTGCTGTACCTGGCGTGCGACGACGAAAACAAGGCCTTTGCCATTGGCTTTAAGACGCCGCCGGCCGATTCCACCGGCGTGTTCCATATTCTTGAGCACTCGGTACTGTGTGGGTCGGCCAAGTTCCCCGTCAAGGAGCCGTTTGTCGACCTGATCAAGAGCTCCATGCAGACGTTCCTCAACGCCATGACCTACCCCGACAAGACCATCTACCCCGTTGCCACAACCAACGAGCAGGATCTGTACAACCTGATGGACGTGTACCTGGACGCGGTGTTCAACCCGGCCATCTATACCAAGCCCACCATTTTTGAGCAGGAGGGCTGGCACTACGAGCTGGACCTGCCGGAGGGTGCCGAGGGCGAGGGCGAGGGCAGCTCCGAGAGCCTGCGCGAGGGCACGCTGCGCTATAACGGCGTGGTGTTCAACGAGATGAAGGGCGCGCTGTCCGACCCCATGAGTGTGCTGGACGATGCCGTCAACGCCGCGCTCTATCCCGACACCGCCTATGCGCACGAGAGCGGTGGCGACCCGCGCGCAATTCCCGCGCTCACCTACGAGCAGTTCCTGGACACGCACGCGCGCCACTACAATCCTTCCAACTCCTACATCACGCTCTACGGCGACCTGGACGTGGACCGCGCGCTGGCCTTTTTGGACGAGCGCTATCTATCGCAGCCGAGTGCCGCGAGCCGCCGCATGGACGCAGCCGTTGCCGCCGGCGAGGACCCGTCCGCGCTGGCGCCCAATCCGCTGGACGTGCAGGTGCCTGTGACCTGCGAGTACAAGCGCGTCGAGATGGCCACCACGCCCGAGAACGCCCTGGTGGGCCTGGGTCTTGTGCTGGGCAGCGCACTCGACCGCAAGCGCACGATCGCGGCGGACATCCTGTTCGAGGCGCTGCTGGGCTCCAACGAAGCGCCGGTTAAGAAGGCCATTCTGGCCGCCGGCCTGGGCGGCAACGTAGTGAGCTACACCGCGGCCGAGAGCCTGCAGCCCTACGAGCTCATCATGCTGCAGAACGCGCAGCCCGGCGTGGCGCGCGAGCTGCGTCGCGTGTTCCAGGACGCCTGCCGCGACCTGTGTGAGCACGGCGTTCCGCGCGAGCGCCTAGAGGCCATCATCAGCAGCAACGAGTACGACCTGCGCCAGCGCGACTACGGTATCGCCGACGGCGTGGCCATTGCATGCGACGCGCTGAGCACGTGGCTCTACGATGATGACGCTGCGACGCTGGCACTCAAGTACGGTCCGGTGTACGAGGAGCTGCGCGGCGAGCTGGACGGCAGCTACTTTGAGGACCTGCTGCGCGAGCTCGTGCTGGAGAACGACCACATGGCGCTAGTCGAGCTGGTTCCGATAGACGCTGCCGAGGGTGCGGAGGGCGCCGAAGCTGCCGAGCTGGCTGCCAAGCGCGACGCCATGACCGATGCCGAGCTGGCCGATGTGGTCGAGCGCACGGCCGTACTGCGTGCCGCGCAGGAGGCGGAGGACACGCCCGAGGACAAGGCCACGCTACCGCGTCTGCGCGTGTCCGACATTGGCGAGGCGAGCCCCGAGCCACCACTGGTCGTGGACACGACTGCGCCCATCCCCTGCCTGCGCCACGGCATCCCCACCAACCGTCTGGCCTACGCCATGCAGTACTTCGACCTGAGCTGCGTCGCATTTGAGGACCTGCCCTATGTGACGCTGCTCTGCCGCCTGCTCAAGCAGCTGCCCACGCGCGAGCACTCGGCCGAGGAACTCGACAACCTGCTCGCCGGCAAGCTGGGCTTTTTGAGCTTTACGACCGAGGTCATGACGCAGCCCGACGTGGACGGCGTGCGCCCCTACCTGCTGGTGAGCGCCGGCGCCCTGTCCGAAAAGATCGACGCGCTGGCGAGCCTGCCGCGCGAGGTGTGGTCGAGCACGCTTTTGCTCGATGCCGACGCCGACCGCGTTCGCGACGTACTCACGCAGATTCGCATTGGGCTTGAGCAGGGCTTTATCAACAACGGCCACTCGGCGGCGCTGGGTCGTGCGATGAGCTACAGCTCGCCTTCGGCCGTGGTGCGCGAGCAGCTTTCGGGCGTGGACTTCTACCTGTTCCTGCGCGATCTGCTCGAGCACTTTGACGAGCGACTGGACGACCTGCGCGCCAAGCTTGCCGAGCTGGCAAACCGCATCTTTGTGGCCGATGGCTGCATGGCGAGCTTTACCGGCAGCGACGAGGACTTTGACACGTACTGGGCCGCCGCGGGCGACCTGGGGCTTGGCGCGGGCGACGGCGCCGATGCCGGCCGCAACGCGCTCGTGGTGCCGGAGCCGCGCGACCGTCACGAGGCTTTCGTCATCCCCAGCGACATCTGCTTTGCGGCGCGTGCGTGCGATCCGCGTCGCCTGGGCATCGACGTGACGGGCGCCTGGGCGGTTGCCGCCAACGCGCTCTCCTACGACTACCTGTGGAACGAGATCCGCGTGAAGGGCGGTGCGTACGGCTGCGGATTCCGCGCGGCCGGCGAGCGCCAGACGGCGTTCTACACCTACCGCGACCCGGCGGTCGATCCTTCGATTGAGCGCATGGAACGCGCGGGCGCATGGCTCGGCAGCTTTGAGCCCGACGAGGCCGCCTTTGAGGGCTTCATCGTAAGCTGCGTGAGCGGCATGGACGCACCGGTTAAGCCGTACGCGCTCACCAAGCGCCGCAATACGACCTACCTTGCCGGGCTCGATCCGCACGCGCGCGAGGAGCGTCGCGCCCAGATGCTCGCCGCCACCCCCGGTGAGCTGCGCTCGCTCGGCTCCGATGTGACGCGCATCGCAGCCGCGTCGCCCACCTGCGTCTTTGGCGGCCGAGACGTCATCGCCAAGAGCAACGCCGGCTTTAACGTCGTCGACCTGCTCGGCTAACCACAAAGGTAGATTTTTAGGACATACCTGAAAATCTACCTTTTCTTTTGCCGCAGTCTGCCGGTTTGTCTCGATTTGTAACGCTAGGACGGCAATATCGGCTCCAGATGTTACAGATCGAGACGTTTTCGGATGACGCCGGCCCTTTGTCTCAATCTGTAACATCTAGGTCCGATTTTGCCGAGTTACTGTTACAGATCGAGACAAACCGCCGCAGACATCCGCCCTTCAGCAAAAACCACCGCAAAGTGGACAGGTGTCTTTGTGTTGATTCGAACACTTGTTCTATACGTACACATGTTCTATAGTAGGGGTGCTTGCATCGGGCTTAAATTGCAACTAGGATATAGTTGCAGAATGTGAGGCGGGATGACTCGGACCGATAAACTCATCGCCCAACTGCTTAGCTGCCCTTCGACGTATCGGTATACCGATTTTTTAAAAGTCATGGCTTCATATGGCTTTGAAATGGACAACAAAGGCAAGACATCCGGATCGCGCGTTCGCTTCTACAGGCCATCGGATGGCAGGATGTTCGTAATGCACGCGCCACATCCATCTGACGAATTGACAGCGGGGACCATTCGAAACATCGTTCGATTTCTGCAAGATGTCGGAGGTAGTCATGAGTAACGTTTTGGCATACAAGGGTTATTTCGCCCCAGTCGAGTTCGATGCCGAACAGCATGTGCTAACAGGTATGGTCACCGGCATTAGGGACGCAATCATATTTGAAGGCTCCACGGCTGAAGAAGTGGAGCAATGCTTCCACGACGCCGTCGACGATTACCTTGAGTTTTGCGCCGAGAAGGGCAAGGAACCCGAGCGGGCTTTTAAGGGGTCGTTCAACGTAAGAACGGGCTCTGAGCTCCACAAGCAAGCAGCGCTGGCAGCGGCAAAGAAGGGTGAGTCACTCAATAAGTTTGTGACTGAGGCGATCGCTGCGGCGTTATAGCATTAACGCACAGGCCCAAACAACCACAAAGGGCGCAGTTCGCAGGCAAGTTTGCGGTAGCTTTACTGCCCATGTTGCGTTTGCCCAGATAAAACCTGCCAAAATAAACCTGTCCCTTTTTGGTAGGTTTGAGAGATGAGGCTGGGATGGATAAGGCTGAGTTGCGGCGGGCGGTGATTGCCCGGCGCAATGCTCTTGATTTGGATGTGCGGGCGGCAAAGTCTGCTGTTGTATGCGCGCGGCTTGTTGAGCTGATGGAGTCCAACGGCACTGCGGGCCAACGCACCGTTGCCGTCTATGCCGCCATGGGTTCCGAAGTCGACCCCGCCGCGTTTGCCGCCGCGGCCGCCGCGCGTGGCTGGCGCGTAGCCTATCCATGCATGCTCTCGGCAAGCGACGCCGCCGCATGCAGCCAGCGCATGTGCATGCGGGCAGTCTCTGCCGGCGATGCGTCCGAGGCCCCGTTTATCGCCCACCCTACGCGGGCCTTCGCAGCCACGGACATCGACAGCGACCACTTCCCCATCGTGCCCGCCAAGGCCCTCGACATGATTATCGTGCCGCTCGTGGCTTTCGACCGCACCGGCGCGCGCCTGGGCTACGGCTGTCTCTTATACACATCTGACGCTGCCGACGCCTTCATAGGT
>CABSYS010000077.1:0-7082 GCA_902482045.1 uncultured Collinsella sp. | reverse complement strand
TTGTCGACGTCGATGTTCTCCGCCGCGGGAACCTTGGGCAGGCCCGGCATGGTCAGAACGCTGCCAGTCAGTGCGACCACAAAGTGGGCACCGGCGGAAACCTTGAGCTCGCGCACGGTGATGCGGAAGCCCTCGGGAGCGCCCAGGGCCTTGGCGTTGTCGCTAAAGCTGTACTGCGTCTTGGCCACGCACACCGGCAGGTTGCCAAAGCCGTTCTCGCGCAGCTCGGCGAGCTGGCGCTTGGCAGCCGGCGTAAAGTCGACGCCGTCGGCGCGGTAGACCTTGGTGGCAACGGCCTCGAGGGCGTCGGCCACATCGGCGCCGTCCTCGTAAGCAAACTTGAGCTCGCTCGGCTGCTCGATCAGGCGCATGACCTCATCGGCCAGGTCGAGCGCGCCCTCGCCGCCTTTGGCCCAGACCTCGGAAAGCTTAACGTTGACGCCGAGCTTCTGGCACTCGGACTCGATGAGCTCGAGCTCGGCCTCGGTGTCCGTCGGGAAGCGGTTGATGGCGACCACGCAGGGCAGACCGTAGACATTCTGAATGTTGTCGACGTGACGCAGCAGGTTGGGCATGCCGGCCTTGAGGGCCTCAAGGTTCTCCTCGTTGAGGTCGGCCTTGGCAACACCGCCGTTGTACTTAAGCGCGCGGGCGGTGGCGACAATCACGACGGCGCTGGGGCGAACGCCCGTCATGCGGCACTTGATGTCGAGGAACTTCTCGGCACCCAGGTCGGCGCCGAAACCGGCCTCGGTAATCGCGACGTCGCCAAAGCGCATGGCCATGCGGGTGGCCATGATGGAGTTGCAGCCG
Source organism: uncultured Collinsella sp. (assembly GCA_902482045.1). Taxonomy (GTDB): domain Bacteria; phylum Actinomycetota; class Coriobacteriia; order Coriobacteriales; family Coriobacteriaceae; genus Collinsella. The sequence goes on along the minus strand of CABSYS010000077.1, from coordinate 6,269 downwards.
TGGGCAATATTGGCGAAGGGACCGCCGTGGACAAACGCAGGCGTGCCCTCGAGCGTCTGAACCAGGTTGGGTTTGAGCGCATCCTTAAGCAGCGCAGCCATGGCGCCCTGAGCCTTAAGGTCGCGGGCGCGGACGGGCTCGCCGGCATAGCTGTAGCCGACAACAATCTCGCCCAGGCGCTCCTTGAGGTCATTGATGCTCGTGGACAGGCACAGGATTGCCATGACCTCGGAGGCAACAGTGATGTCGAAGCCATCCTCGCGCGGCACGCCCTGGGCCTTGCCGCCAATGCCGTCGATAACATGGCGCAGCTGACGGTCGTTCATGTCGACAACGCGCTTCCAGGTGATGCGCTTAACATCGATACCGAGCTGGTTGCCCTGCTGAATATGGTTGTCGAGCATGGCTGCCAGCAGGTTGTTGGCGGCACCGATGGCATGGAAGTCACCGGTAAAGTGCAGGTTGATGTCCTCCATGGGGATGACCTGGGCCCAACCGCCACCGGCGGCACCGCCCTTCACGCCAAACACGGGACCGAGCGAAGGCTCGCGCAGGGCCACGGCGCTCTTGACGCCGCGACGACGCAGGCCATCGGCCAGGCCGATGGTCGTGGTAGTCTTGCCCTCGCCTGCGGGCGTGGGATTGATAGCGGTCACGAGGACAAGCTTGGCCTGGTGGTCGGTCGGCTCGTTGAGCAGGGAATAGTCGACCTTAGCCTTGTCGAAGCCGTACGGAATCAGATGCTTAACGTCGACGCCGGCGTTCTTGGCCACCTCGGTAATAGGCAGTGGCGTGACAGAACGTGCGATTTCGATGTCAGTAGGCATGGGCGGTCCTTTCGTTACCGGATGAGAAAAAGACCAATCCAGCATAGCACGCGCGCGCAATAGTAAAACGCCCGTAACCGACGAACGGCGATATGTTTGCCCGATGCCCAGCGATAGCCTACAGATGCGCTAAAACAAGCCCATTTCTACAGGGTCGGTTCAATACCCAAATGCTCGAATGTGCGAAGCGTTGCCTGGCGACCCTGCGGTGTGCGAATCATCAATCCGCACTGCAGCAGATAGGGCTCATAGACATCCTCGAGCGTACCCGGGTCCTCGCCCACCGCACTGGCAAGCGTGGTCAAGCCAACGGCACGGCCGGAGAACGTCTTGGCAAGTGTCTCCAAAATGCGAATATCCATCCAGTCCAAGCCAAGCTCGTCGATCTCGAAAAACTCGAGCGCCTGACGGCAGATATCAAGCTCAATAGGACCGTTGCCGCACACCTGCGCATAGTCGCGCACACGTTTGAGCAGACGGTTGGCAAGACGCGGCGTACCGCGCGAGCGCGAGCCGATCTCGAGCGCGCTGGGATGGTCGATCGTCACACCCAGAATGGTCGCCGAGCGTGTCACAATCTGGGCGAGCTCCTCAACGGTGTAGTAATCCAGGCGATACGAAATGCCGAAACGGTCGCGTAGCGGGCCGGTCAACATGCCCGAGCGAGTCGTTGCCGCTACCAGCGTAAACTTGGGGATATCCAGGCGAATAGAACGTGCGGCGGGACCTTTACCGATCACGATATCGAGGGCAAAGTCCTCCATCGCAGGGTACAGGACCTCCTCGACCGAGCGGTTGAGGCGGTGGATCTCGTCGATAAACAGCACGTCACCCGGCTGCAGGTTGGTAAGGATAGCCGCCAGGTCGCCGGTGCGCGCGATGGCAGGGCCACTCGTCGTCTTGATCTGAGCGCCCAGCTCGTTGGCGATAACGGTAGCCAGCGTGGTCTTGCCCAGACCCGGAGGGCCCGAGAAAATCACGTGATCGAGCGTCTCACCGCGGCTCTGCGCCGCCTCGATGAGCACGCGCAGGCTCTGCTTGATGTGCTCCTGACCGCAGTAGTCGTCCAGGCGCTGGGGGCGCAGGGTACGGTCGACATCGAGGTCCTCGGGCGTCAGCTCCGAGCCCACCATACGCTCGCCATGCGCCATGGATGCCGCTGGCGAGTTTCCGGGCGTCGACCACAGGTCCTGAGAGTCATCGGCTTCCCACATCACGCATCCATTCCAAGTCGCTTAAGCGCCGCGCCGAGCAGATCCTCGACACGCATATTCTGCCCATCATACCCGCTCAGGGCAACATCGGTCTCCTGCGGGCTAAAGCCCATGGAAAGGAGCGCCGCGCGGGCGTCATCGATCGCCGAGGGAGCGGCGGCGGGAACCGGCATCGCAACCTGACCGGGGATTACGTCGACCGGAACAAAGCCCTTGTCCTTGGCAAAGGTACTCTTGAGCTCCAAGATGAGGCGTTGGGCGGTCTTTTTGCCCACGCCGGGCACCTTGGCCATGCCCTTGTCATCCTCGGCCATTACCAGGGAATACAGCTGTCCCACGGTATAGGTGGAAAGCACGGCAAGCGCCAGGCGTGGACCGACGCCCGAGACGGACACGAGCCGATCGAACATCGTGCGCTCGTCCTTGGAGGCAAAGCCAAAGAGCGTCATGGCGTCCTCGCGCACCTGCATGCGGGTATAGAGGCGAACCTCACCGCCGGGCGTAGGCAGCGTGGCGGCAGTGCTGCCCGAAATACCGAGCTCAAAGCCCACGCCCGATACATCGACGACGACCGAGCTCATCGTGGCCTCGACAAGCGTTCCATGGAGCTGGGAGATCATCAGTATCCGGTTCCTCTCTGTTGATAGAACTCGCCGCCGGTAAGCGCCCGGGTGCGGCTTAGGTTAACGTGACAGATGGCGCAGGCCAGCGCATCGGCGGCATGGTCTGGGTGAGGGTCGTGATCGAGCTGCGTGAGCGTACGCACCATGTAGGCAACCTGCCGTTTATCTGCAGCGCCCGTGCCCACCACGGCCTGCTTGATCTGCATGGGCGTGTATTCGCCAATCTCGAGCGCGCATTCCGAAAGCGCCACGAGCGCGGCACCGCGGGCATGCGCCGTGGGGATGGCCGAGCGAACGTTGGCGCCAAAGTAGATGCTCTCGATAGCCGCGGTATCGGGACGGTAGCGTTCGACGACGCCCTTGAGGTCGCGGGCGATATGCGACAGGCGCACCGCGAGCGGGCTGCCCGCGCTGGTCTCGATACAACCGTAGGCACGGCAGCGAACCTCGCCACGTCGCTCCTCGATAATCCCCCAGCCCGTATGGGCCAAACCGGGGTCGATACCCAAAATGACCAAGCCGACCTCCCCTCGTCACAAGCACAGCGCAAGGCAAGGCCCCGCGCATCATTCACGAACGTCTGTTCTAGAATAACACAACGGGGTCAAGACGCTTAGTTGAAGTATCGGGGTTGGAAGCGAATCCCATCCCATAGTTAGTTTTGGCTGAAGAATGGGAACTGCCTCGGGTCAACCGGCGGATGCGGCATCGGCGTGCCCTGGGGCCCACCCTGTGGTCCGCCCTGGCCGCCCATCATCTTGTCGATGGCGTCCTGGACCTCGCCCTCGAACTTTTTCATTCCCTCGTGCAAACGACGCTGACCGTCCTCAGAGCGCAGCTCCTCCATTTGCTCGGGCGAAATACCCAGTAGCTCGCCCAGCACGCCCATCATCTCGTTTCGCACGCGCTCGCTCGTATCCTCGTCGGCAAAGCGGCGCACCTCGGCGCGCGCCAGCGAATCGACCGTCATACGCTCCTTGCCGTTAAGCCCCAGGTCGGACCACGCGAGCATATACGGCCAGGCACGCTCGGCAAACGAACGGGCCGAGACGATCGGCGTCGTCGGCAGCATGCGACGGGAAGCCTCACCCTGTCGAACGAGCATCAGCAGCAGCGAGCAGACCTCGGGCTTGGCGGCGGCCATCGGGATGTCGTCGAAAGGTCGATTGCGGTCTACGTGCGACTCAAGCGCACCATCGACCTCGCCCGGCTCAAGCCCGCCAAGCAGCTGTGCCGCACGATCGAGCATGTCAACCGGACCGGCGAGCATCGAGAGCGCCTGCGCCAGCACACGATCCATGCAATCCTCTACCGCGTTGAGCGTCACGAGCTCTTGGGGCACCACGGCCGAGGCGCGGTTGCGCACGCGTGCCACAAACTCGAGCGTCGACAGATATACATCGCCAAAGGGCGCATAATCGCCCTGGTAGCCACCGCAAAGCGCGGGCGCCGCCAGCGCGTACTCGGTCTTGGAAAGCGGGCTCAGCGCCATAGCGCCCAGCTCGAGCGCCGTATCCTCGAGCATCAGGCCCAGCGCACGCGAACGCAGGCGTTCGGCATCGCCCGCCGACACGTCGCGATCGAGCACGCGCGCCGCATCCGGCGCATCGCGCTCGACAGTGCGAATGTGCAAGCGCTCGGCGATTGAGCGAACAGCGGAACAACGGGCGGCCTCGGCCTCCTCCTGCGCCGGCGTAAAGATGCGATTGCGCCCCAGCACCAGGCCAATCACATTACGCGGACCCAAGGCATCGACGGCAAGTGCCGCCAACAGGGACGACGGCAAATCGCCCTCGAGCGCCACCACGCCACGCGACGCACCGCGGGCGCGGGCATTGTCGCGCACGGCAAGCACCAGCGCCTGCCACAGCCACTCCTCGGAGCGAAACTGGGGCAGCTCATGGTCCTCCAGGGCATCGAGCATCACGCCGCGCTGAATCTCCTGAACCAGCAGGCTCTCCTCAAAACACGGCGCCTGGGCCACCACGCGACCGCAGTCGTCGAGCACAAACGAACCGCCGGTATACACCGACTCGTCATAGGCACCGATAGGCGCCATGCAGGCAAACCATACGCTGCGCTTGGACGCGATCTTGCGGTAGGCACCGCTGCGCACGGCGGCAATGGCGGCCGTCTCGCGATCGGTCATGTCAAATGCGTTGAATTGGAAATAGGCAATGAGGTCGACACCGGTCGGCAACATCTCGAGTTCGCGGTCCAAGTCGAAGATCACGGCGATACGCACGCCGTCCACGTCAAACACCGGCGGTGCCCAACGCGTGTCGTTGTTCTCGCCACGCTGCAGGGCAATGCTCGAACGCGCCGGCACCACATGACCGTCCTTGAGCATCATGTAGTCGAGCAGGGGCTGGCCCTCAAACGAAACCGCAGAGGGCACGATGCAGATCATGTCGAGCTCTTGGATGCGCTCGGCAACGCCCGTCAGGCCCGTCAGCATATCGTGCTCAAAATCGGCAGCGCCCACCAGGCTGCCCGGCATGGCACCCATAAAGAGCGGGGCCGGAACGCACAGCACGCGCGCGCCGCGCTCATGAGCCAGGCGAGCTTGGTCCTCGATGCGGCCGCAAATGCCCTCAATATCACCCAGGCGCATATCGATCTGTGCAAGTGCGAGCTTCATGGCCCAGCCCTTTCCGTCGTAAATCGTCGTTGTCGTAGTAAAAGCGCCGGCCGCATAATGCAGCCGGCGCTCGCATGTGCATATGCTAGCTATGATACCCCGAGCGGGGGCGCGCTCCTAGAACGTCGCGGACCACAACCCGTGCAGGTTGCAGTAGGCATAGACGGTACCGGTCTTGGAGCCGCCAGCGAAAAACGTCGTGGGCTTCATACCGGGCTCAAGGTAATGGACCTCCAGGCGGCCCTTGGCCTCAAGCGCGATCCACTCGATGTAGTGCTCGGGCAGCATAGGGTGCTCCGTCGAGCCCACGCGCGCGCGAATGACGTGGCCGTCGCGCTCGATCTCGACAACAGGCACATGCTTCTCGTGCGCCGCGTCCTCGGTGTTCGCCGTCAGCTCCGTGCAGCCGGCAGGGGTCGCAACGCCATCGCCAAGAGCGGCAACGAGCTTGCCGTCGGAGTCCTTAAAGAATTTCGCCATGATGTTCTCCTTTGCTGATGTGCCAATATTCCTGATGCTTCTTATGCCCAAAGGCAGGCGAACCATCCACGGCATGGCAAATGAACACATAACGGGCGGGAACGGTGGGGCGGCGCGTACTATCCGCCCCGGCAACCCCATCCCGCGCGCGGTTAGCGACCGTCGCCGCCGAGCAGCGCCAGAACATCCTCGCGGGTAAACAGCGCCGACGAGATACCATCGCCGCCGAGCACACTGTTGACCAGATCACGCTTGGACTCCTGCATCTGCATAATGCGTTCCTCGATCGTGTCCTTGGCGATGAGCTTGTACACGGTCACGGTGTGCTGCTGGCCAATGCGGTGGGCACGGTCGGTCGCCTGGTCCTGCGCCGCCACGTTCCACCACGGGTCGTAGTGGATGACCACGTCGGCAGCCGTCAGGTTAAGACCCACGCCGCCCGCCTTGAGCGAAATCAAAAAGACCGGAACCTCGCCCGCTTGGA
>CABSYS010000076.1:0-7083 GCA_902482045.1 uncultured Collinsella sp. | reverse complement strand
CATAACCAAGAGCTTCGGGCGCCACGATAAATGCCAAAGACCGCGAATATCCCTGCAAATCAAACGCTGTCAGCCCATAACCCCGCCCATCATTCGTAGAAAACATCGAGAAATCCCGAATTTGCGCCCGAGGTCGGTATGCAGGGGCCTTCGATTGCAGAATACTCGCAAAAATGCACGTCGCCACCACCCCCACATGGCGCGAACCAAAACAAAAGCGCGGCCAAAAGGCCACGCACCATCTTTAATTCAGATTAATTACTGTTCGTTGCGACATCGCCGAGCCCGCAGGGCGGAGAGCAAGTTCCCTCCCGGCGCACTCCGCAGGACGCAAGAAGCCCTCGCCGCACGAAGTGCGCAGCGAGGGCTTCTTGCATGTCCGAGGACGCGCCGGGAGGGAACTTGCTCTCCGCCCGGGCAGGTAAGACGAATTACGCCACGGTGTAAACCCAGTTGTGCTTATCCTCAACAGCACCAGACTGGATGCCCGTCAGGGTCTCGCGGAGCTTCTTCATCACGGGGCCGATCTCGGTGTAGCCAGCCGGGAAGGTCACAGTCTCGTCGGCACCGTAGACCTTGTTGTCGATCTCGCCGACCGGGGAGATAACGGCAGCGGTGCCGCACAGACCGCACTCAACAAAGGTGCCGGCCTTGACTTCGGCCCACTCGACGGGACGCTGGTCGACGGTCATGCCCAGGTCCTCAGCGACCTGAACGAGCGAACGGCGGGTGATGGAAGGCAGGATGGAGTCGGTGTGCGACTGCGGGACGACGAGCGTGCCGTCCTCCTTCACGAACAGGACGTTGGCGCCACCGGTCTCCTCGACATAGGTGCGGGACTCGGAGTCGAGATACAGGTTCTCGGCATAGCCCTCGCGGTGAGCCTCCATCGTGGGCTTCAGGGACATGGCGTAGTTCAGGCCGGCCTTGATATTGCCGGTGCCGTGCGGTGCGGCGCGGTCGTACTCGGAAACGCGCAGCTTGACAGGCTTGAGGCCGCCCTTAAAGTACGGACCGACCGGGGTCACGAGAATACGGAACGTGTACTCAGGAGCGGGAGCCACGCCGATCACGTCACCGGAGCCGATCATAAACGGACGCACATACAGGGTTGCGCCAGAGCCGAAGGGCGGAACCCAGGCGGCGTTGGCAGAAACAACCTGCTTGACGGCCTCGACAAACTTGTCCTTGGGGAACGGGGGCATCTCCAGACGCTGGGCGGAATTGTACATACGCTCGGCGTTCATATCGGGACGGAAACAGACGATGCTGCCGTCCTCGGCGGTGTAGGCCTTCAGGCCCTCAAAGACCTCCTGGCAGTAATGGAAGATGCCGCCGCACTCGGAGACATGCAGGGTGTGGTCGGTGGTCAGGCCGCCCTCGTCCCACTCGCCGTCCTTCCAATGGGCCTCGTAGCTGTAATCGGTCTTCATGTAGCCAAAGCCGAGGCTACCCCAATCGATATCCTTCTTCTCGACAGTCATATGTCGCTCCTTACATACACGGTTGCATACTCGCGAACCCGCACGCAAGGACCGAAGCCGGCCGCGTCGCAACGTCGCATACCCGGAGCGTAGAGCCGGGCAGGACACACGGGCAGCATCAAAGCCGATGGCGCGTCGATTCGCATGCAGGTGATTGTACTCCCCGCACGCCTTGGATAAAACGTTTTTCTTTAACTAAGTAAAGTATTTTCATTTGCCTTCAACACAAAAGGCCCGCCATCGAATCCGATGACGGGCCTTGGAATTAACGTCCGAAACCAAGCTCGGACTAGGCGTTCTTTTTACCGAGCTTAGCCTTAACCAGACCGACCACGGTCGGAATGATCGACACGGCGACAATGCCGACGATCAGCAGCTCAAAGTGCTCCTGTACAAACGGAATGCCACCAAAGAAGTAACCCAGCAGCGTAAAGACCGTCGACCAGGTAATGCCACCCAGCACGTTAAAGATGACAAAGTTGCGCCAGTGCATGCCGCCCATGCCGGCGATAAAAGGCACAAAGGTGCGGATGAACGGGAAGAAGCGACCGAGGAAGATGGCCAGATGGCCCCACTTATCCAGGAAATCCTCGGACTTTTTGATGCGCTCGGGCGTCATGGCCTTTACCTTGCCCGAAGCGATGATCTTGCGGCCAAAGAAGTGGCCGATCATAAAGTTGCACTGATCGCCCAGGATGGCTGCGACCCATGCGGTGGCCAGAAGCGCCACGATGTTAAAGCCGCCGTTATGGGCAAAGAAGCCCGAGGCAAACAGCAGCGAGTCACCGGGAAGGAACGGGAAGAACACCACGCCTGTCTCAATGAAGATGATCAGGAACACGCAGCCGTAGGCCATAAGCGGGCCGGCGGCGATCCAGCTGGCAATCGCAGTGCGCGGGTCCTTAAGCAGCTCGGCGATAAAATTGATGAAACCCATGAAGTAAAACCTCTCAGTTGTGGGCGCGGACACGTCCAAGTTGACCAGTATACGGTTGCAACGCCCCCTCGTGCGCAACCCCACAAAAGCATGACTCCATTACCAGCAAGTTTGCATAACTGACACCTGTCGCGCAAAGCCGCCAAGATTGTCCTTCCTAATCCCTAGCGAATCGCTATACTTTAGTGAATCGCATTGCCATGGCGCTAAGGGAGGGCGGCCGGTGAGCTTTATCAATACCATTCGCGAGGACATCAAGACCGTCCAGGCGCAAGACCCCGCTGCGCAAAACGGTCTGGTCATCTTCCTTTCCTATCCTGGCCTGCACGCCAAGTGGAACCACGTGCCCGAGCATTGGCTGTGGGAGCACGGTCGTCGCTCACTCGCCCGCGTGCTCTCGCAAATCACCCGCCACATCACCGGCGTCGAGATTCATCCCGCCGCGCAGATCGGCAAGCATTTCTTTATCGACCACGCCATGGGCGTCGTTATTGGCGAGACTGCCATCGTGGGCGACAACTGTGTGCTCTACCAGGGCGTCACGCTCGGCGGCACCGGCAACGAGACCGGCAAGCGTCACCCCACCCTGGGCAACAATGTCACGGTGGGCACGGGCGCCAAGGTACTTGGCAACATCCACATTGGCAACAACGTCAAGATCGGCGGCAACTCGGTCGTCGTCAAGGACGTGCCCGACAACTGCACCGTCGTGGGCGTGCCGGGACGCATCATCAAACGCAACGGCTGCCGCGTGTTCGAGGAGAGCTTCGACGCCAAGCAGCATCGCGAGTACATGCCCGACGATGCCGCCGAGCAGAGTGCCCTCAACCGTCAGGGCATCACCGAGAATACCCGCCGCGTCAAGGAACTCGAGCGAGAGGTGGCCGAGCTCAAGGCCCTCGTCGCCAAGCTCGTGGACGAGCGCTAGGGCCGCGGGCAACCGCCACAGCATGAACGCCAACACAAAAGGCGCGCCGGGGAATCCGCCCCCGGCGCGCCTTCTTTTCGATGTGACATGCGGGACTGTCCCTTTGTCACCTTATGCGAACTGGCTTAGGTAGAGGTCAGCGTAAGCGCCCTCGGCAGCCAGCAGCTCCTTGTGCGTACCCTGCTCGATGATATTGCCGTGATCCATGACCAGGATGAGGTCGGCATCGACGATCGTCGACAGGCGGTGCGCGATCACAAAGCTCGTGCGCCCGCGCATGAGCGCGTCCATGGCGCGGCCGATGGCGAGCTCGGTACGCGTGTCCACACTCGACGTCGCCTCGTCCAGGATGAGGATCGCCGGGTTGTTGAGCAGTACGCGCGCGATGGTCAGCAGCTGACGTTGGCCCTGGCTGATGCTCTCGGCATCGTTAGCCACACGCGTGTCGTAGCCCTGCGGCATAGTGCGCACAAAGAAGTCGATCTGAGCGGCACGCGCGGCCGCGACAATCTCCTCGTGCGTCGCCTCGGGACAGCCATAGGCGATGTTCTCGGCAATGGTGCCATCGAACAACCAGGCGTCCTGCAACACCATGCCAAACTGCTGGCGCAGCTCGCCGCGGTCCATGCGGCTCGTGTCCACGCCGTCGAGGGTAATGCGGCCACCGTCGATCTCGTAGAAGCGCATGAGCAGATTGATGAGCGTGGTCTTGCCCGCGCCCGTGGTTCCCACCACCGCGATCTTTTGGCCCGGCTCGGCGGCAAACGACACGTCGCGCATGAGCGGCTTGTCGGGCGCATAGCCAAAACGCACGTGTTCAAAGGCAACACGGCCCTCCACCTTGCCCGGCAGCTTGGCGGCGACCGCCGGCAACGGATCGGCTTCCATCTCGGACTCGTCGAGCAGGTCGAACACGCGCTCGGCGCTCGCCAGCGCGCTCTGTAGCGAGTTAAAGGTAAACGACAGCTGCGTCATGGGCTCGGATGCCTCGTAGATAAACTGGAAGAACGCCTGGAACACGCCGACGGTCATGTGACCGGCAACCAGCATGTTGCAGCCCACCAGCGCAATCACGATCTGCGCCAAACGGCCGATAAAGCGCACCGCGGGGCCGACGGCGTTAATCATAAAGTCGGCCTTGGTGCTCACGCGCGCCAGCTCCTTCGAAGCCTCGTGTACCTCGGCAGAGCTCTGGCGCTCGCGGTTAAACGCACGGATCACCAGACGGCCCGAGTAGCCTTCCTCGACCGCGCTCGTAATCTTGGACACCCACTCCTGGCGCTCGCCCGTCACATCGTGCGTGCGGCGCGAAACGACCTTCGTCACCAGCAGCGAAAGCGCCGTAAAGAACAAAAATACAAGCGTGAGCGGCACACTAAACACGAACATCACGCTCACGGCGCCCACCACGGTGCCAATCGACACCAGCAGCTGCAGCAAGCCGCGCTGCATGCTCTCGGACATCTTGTCCAAGTCGTTGGTCGCACGGCTGACGACCTCACCGGGACGATGCGCGTCAAAAAAGGCAAGCGGCAGACGGTTGAGCTTTTGTGCGATGCGGTTGCGTAGGCGCAGGTTGAGGCGCTCGGCAACGCTCGACATCAAAAAGCTCTGGAGTGCGTAGAACGAGGCGGCGGCGGTCCAGATCATAAAGTAGATGAAGATGGTCCTGCCGCAATTCTCCCAGGTAATGCTGAAGGTAGTGTTGTTGGCAAACGCCAGCTTCATGTGCCCCCACAGCTCATCGATCACGCGGGCGCTGTAAGCCGGCGCCGCGGTGTTAAAGATGACATAGAACACGATGCTCGCGAACACGATATAGAAGCGCCAATGGTCGCCGGCGGCTTCGCTCCACAGGCGGCGCACCGTCGCCCAGGTGTCGCGGGGCGTCTCGTCCTCGTCCTCGTCGTCAACGTCGCGCATGCGTTCCGCCTCGGCGCGGGCGCGCTCGTCCTCGGCGCGCTCGTTTTCCTCGTAGAGTGCCTGGCGGCGAGCCTCGCGCTCCGCCGCCTTGGCGGCTTCGTCCAGGCCGGGTGTGGCGCCCGTCTCCTCAACTGTCTCTGCAACCGCGGCATCCTCGGCGATGCCCTGCTTCTTGAGCCCCTCGGTCATGCTACTCACCTCCCTTCATCTGCGATTCCGCGATAGCGCGGTACACCTCGCAGGTTTCCATGAGCTCGTCGTGCGTGCCTAGGCCCACGATCTCGCCGTCTTTGAGCACCACGATCTGATCGGCATGCAAAATAGTCGAGATGCGCTGGGCGATGATGAGCACCGCGGCATCGCGCGTCTCGTCCTGCAGCGCATGGCGCAGGGCGGCATCGGTCTTAAAGTCCAGGGCCGAAAAACTGTCGTCGAAGATATACAGGTCGGCATGCTTCATGAGTGCGCGGGCGATCGCCAGGCGCTGACGCTGACCGCCCGAAAAGTTCGTGCCGCCCTGGGCCACCGGAGTATCGAGCCCCTGGGGCTGGTCGAGCACAAAGGTGCTCTGGGCAACCTCCAGCGCATGGAGCATGTCAGCCTCGGTCGCGCCCTCGTTGCCAAAGCGCAGGTTGCTCGCCACCGTACCCGAGAACAGCCACGCCTTCTGCGGCACGTAAGCGATATGCCCGCGAATCTCACCTTGCGAAAGGTCGCGCAGGTCAACGCCGTTCAGGCGAATGGCGCCCTTCGTGGCATCGTGGAAGCGGAGCAAGAGCTTGGCCACCGTTGACTTGCCCGAGCCCGTTGAGCCTACAATCGCCGTGGTCTGGCCACGGCGACAGGCAAAGCTCAGGTCGCACAGGGTGTCCTCGTCGGCATCGTCAAAACGGAACGACATATGGTCGAACACGGCAACCGCGTCGGCACCATCTGCGGACTCAGGCGCCCCGTCGCCCAGCGTTGCCTTGCCGTCCACGATGCTCGGCTCGATTTCGAGCACCTGTTGCGCGCGGTTGAGGCACGCCGCAGCGCGCGGAAGCGTCAGAATCACCATCTGCGCCATCATCACAAAGAACAGGATCAAGATCGCGTATTCCAGCACGGCCGAGATGCTGCCGATTTGCATGGCGTGGACGCCCACGCGGTTGCCGCCCACCCACAACACCGCCACCTCGGCGATGTTCATCAAAAAGAAGCTGGAGCTGTCGAGACCCACAAACAGGTGGTTGACCTTGATGGCGTTGGCCGCGTAATCGCTAAACACCTCGTCCAGGCGCCGCTCCTCGTGGCGCTCCTTGTTAAATGCGCGGATGACGCGCACGCCCACGATGTTCTCGCGCAGCACCACGTTCATGCGGTCGATAAAGCTCTGCAGGCGCATAAAGATCGGCGCGGCGTTAGCCACCGTAAAGACCGCCGCCACCAGCACGATCGCAACCACCACGCCCAGCAGCGTGCCCATGGCGGGATCGATGAACCAAGCAAAAATGATGCCTGCCACGGCCAAGAACGGCACCGGCAGCACCAACTGAATCGTCTGAAGGACAGCTTGCTGAATCACGTTGATGTCGTTGAGCGAGCGTGTGATCATCGAACCCGTGCCAAAGCGCTCAAAGTCGCTGGCGGACAGCTCGAGCGACTTGTCGTACACGGCATTGCGGATATCGCAGGCCACGTTGGCGGCCAGGCGCGCCGAAAGATAGCAGCCCAGCACCGTGCCGCCGCTGGCCATGCCGGTCGCGATAAGCATGTACAGGCCGTTGCGTAAAATATAGTCGACATCGCCCGTGGTAATACCGGTGTTGACC
>CABSYS010000075.1:0-7116 GCA_902482045.1 uncultured Collinsella sp. | reverse complement strand
CGAGATCTGCGCATGTCTCGTGGGCTCGGAGATGTGTATAAGAGACAGCTCCGGCACAGGTTGAAGACGAGACCGCCGACGAAGACTATGACGAGTATCCGCAGCGCGTGTCCTATGAGAGTGACACCGATTTCTCGGCCGAGCTTCCCTCGACAACACCCCATGCCGATATCGCTTCCGCGTTCTCCTCGATTGGTGCCAGCGCCTCTAGCTTCTTTAAGGGCGCCTTTGCGAAGGGCAAGAAGTTCGTCGACGACTTTGAGGAAAAACGCGCCGCTGCCCGCGAGGCCGCCGAGCGGGAGGCCATCGCCCAGCAGCAGGCCGCCGAGGCCGAGCGTGAGCGTGCGGCGCAGGAGTTCGAGCAGAGCGAGGCCGAGCAGCCGGAGTCTGTCGATGTCGCCGACGCCACGACGTCCTTCGAGGCTCCGCAGCCGACATCCGCTGACGTTGCCGAGGCTACGACGTCCTTTGAGGCGCAGCAGCCGGTCGATGGCACCATGTCATTTGATGCCACGATGACGTTTGAGAAGCAGGGCACCGCAATTGCCGAGCCCCTTTCCATCTCCGATGATGCCCAGGACGCCGCCGATGATTCGGTTGTCGACGAGGCCGATTCCGTTGAGGCCGGCGCACCCGAGCAGGCCGAGGCTCCTGCTATGGAGCAGGAGTCCCCTGCGATTGACGAGGCTCCCAAGACGGATGAGTCCAGGCCTTATTCTACGCAGATCTTTACCATGCCCGCGCCGAGCGACCCCGGTGCCACGGTGGCCAATGTCGCTCCCACGCAGGACGAGACAGTGGACTCCCTCATGGCGCAGATTTCGTCTCAGGTGCCTCCGCGCCAGCATATGAATATCCCCGATCCGGCCTCCGCGCCTGCGCCCTCTTCGTCGCCGCTGGCCTCGGTCCCCGATCCGTCGCTGCCTTCGATGCAACAGGCCAACGTCGCATCCCGCACGTCGCTGTTCGATCTTCCCGATCCTTCGGCACAGACAAATGATCCCTTTGCGACGGCGCAGGGCCCCGAGCCCACGTCGGCACCGGTCGCGGCCCCCATGCCCATCTCCTCGGGCGCACAGCCGCTCGAGACCATCTCGGCTCCTGCTTCGACGGGCGCCAAGCCGCAGAAGCGTGGCCTGGGTGGCTTGTTCGGTCGCAAAAAGAAGAACGAGCAGGACAGCATGAGCGACTGGCTGGGCGTCGAAGACGATTACGATGCCAAGAAGTCTGGCCGCGGCATTGGCTCGTGGGATAACTTCGAGGATGACGATGACGGTTGGAAGGGCGGCGCCACCTCCTCCGATGGTGCTTCTGCCGAGGATATGCTCTCGGCCGTTGCCTCCATGGGTGACGATGAGCTGCTCGGCCACGATATCTGGTTCGTCGCAACGGGCGCGTCCGATTGCGACGGCGCCGGCATGAGGGCGTTTTTGGCCTCGCATCGTGACAAGCTCCGCGGTGTGTTCTTCATCAACCTCGAGTCTATCGGTGCCGGTAGGCTTTCGGTGGTGACGGTCGAGGGCGAGCAGCAGCTGTTTAAGGGCGACCGCCGCATCATGAATCTTGTCAACAAGGTGTGTAAGTCGTTCCACGTCGATTGCGGTGCGTTCGAGATGCCCTATGCAAAAACCGACGCATCCGCAGCGCTCGAGGCGAGCCGTCGCGCCCTTACGATCGCCGGTGTGGACGGCCCGCGCCTTGCCTGCGCTCGCACCGAGGATGACCTGCCGTACAACGTCAATCCGACCAATATCGCTACGGTGTCCGAGGTCGTGACCGAGGTCATTCGTCGTTCGTAGACAGACCCGCTAAGGAGTCAGCGTGTTTTCGTACATCAAGCGCCATTGGCCCATCTATCTGATTTTGACCCTGATCGCTGTCGCATTGGGTTTTGGGGCCGCGTATGTCGTTGGCGTTAAGGGCTCGACGCCCGAGACAACAATGAACGAAGAGGTGGAGCAAGAGCAAAGTTTGGGTGCTGACGGTATTTCCGAGTCCGATCAGGCAGCCATCGATGGCGGTTCGTCATCTGCTGAATAGCCGATTCATCGTTTATGCCCAAGGCGGGCGAGCCGGGAGACTGGCCCGCCCGCTTTTTCATCGTGCTAGCGCCTCTTTGTGGCTGACCTAAGGCGAGCGAACCATATGGCTGCAGTGCCCGAGGTCAGGAGTGCGGTGATGCATGCGGCGACGGGAACAGATCCCGTTGCCGGCAGGTTCTGAGGCAGGGCGCATCGTTGGATGACGCGGTCCTCATCATGCGCCTCGAGTTTATCGCCACCGCCGTTGCGGCAAAGATCGACGCGCGCGCTGTTGACAAGTGCGGTATGGGGCGTATAGGACGACGTTGCCTGCATATGCACGACTGTGCCTCGGGCATCCGAATTAAGGGCCGCCTTGGCATCGTCAAGATCGTCGTGTTCGTCTTTAAGGTCATCCCGGGTCCAAGAGCCCGCCTCGCTTCTGGTTGTAAAGTCGGCGGCCACCGCACCGTATTCAAAACGGATGCCCGTGATGACGGCGTCGTCTGTAAGATCGATCTCTTTCGTATCGAGCGTGACGGACTTGTCCGTCGGGATATCTGCTTTCCATAGGTGCCACCCGTCGTAATCGACGAGACGCACATCGTCGCCCAGAATCTTTGTAACCTCTTCTGTTTCGAGCCAAGGATTGCGATGCCCGTCGTCAAGCGTTGCATTGACCTGCTTGCCCGTATCGCCTGTTCCTGCCGGAGACGTTCGATACCACACGTTGCACAGCCCGTTTAGATCACCGATCGCAATAGGGGTTTCAACGGCAACAAGTTTCGCTGCGCCATCCTTGGCGCACTCAAGGTCGTCGGTGATGGTCAACTCGTCGACCCAGGTGCTCGACTCATTTTTGGCGTCGATGGTATAGGAGAAGGCGCCTTGCGTGTTGACCCGTGCTTTGGCTCGGTTTTTTCCGTCGCCGTTGGCAACGAGTTTGCTTATGACTGGCTGTGCAATCTCTTGGCGCTTATCGACGCTTCCCCTGATCTCGATGGGGGTATCCTTCATGGCTACGGTTTGAACTTCTCCCGTGGCTTTTACTTCAAACGTTATCTCTTCGGCGAGGTCGTAGGTACGCGGAGACATCGTTTCGCGCAGGGTATAGGTGCCGGGTGCAAGGTGCTCAATGCGGTGCGGTTTGCCGGATGAAGTCCAAGAATCGATTTCGTTGCCATTGGAGTCGCAGAGGACAAGCTCGGCGCCTGTCACTTCCTGACCTCCGCACGCGTCGACTTTGGAGACATCGATCTTGGTGTAGTCGTTGGAAACGTCAAGGTGCGCTTCGATCACGGGCGTTTGCTGGTCAGCGTACGACAACTTCACAGTATGCGGGGTCGGGTTGAGCAGATAACCTTCGGGCGCTTGTGTCTCGACGACCTCGTAGGTGGCGGTACCACATCCCAGCGAAAGATGGTCGACTCGCGCATGCCCCCGTTCGTCGGTTGTAACGGTGGCGACGGTTTCGCCATCCAGGGCGACGATGCTGCCGTCGGTTCGCGCGATGTCGCCGACAGCGCGGATGTCAAACGTGGCTCCAGCGAGGGTGCGCCCACCTACAGCATCCGTCTTAATGATTTCGATGCTTCCGGTTGCGGCGTCGTCATAGAACGAGGCGACGGCGATCGGTGTCAGATTTCTGTCGGCGGGAATCGTTATCTCCAGGTCTTCTCCGCGCAGATACGGTTCCTTGGCCGATGCCTCGTGCACGTAGTATGTTCCGGGATTAAGTGATTCGGGCAGCGTGACGGCGCCGGCTGTATCGGTTGTGAAGGTATTCATTATATTGTGGGCCGGATACCAACATGTTTGCGAGACGGGCTCGTGGTGGCTATCGAGCAGCTGGAACGTAAAGCCGGCAAGTGGTACGGTGCCGCCGGTCTGAGCATCGCGCTTTACGATTTGAAGGTGTGTCGATAGGGCATGGTTGTCAATGATGTACTGAAGCTCGGCGCCGTCTGCGGTCTGCTCTGCTGTGATGGTCCATTCCCCTGCTTGCTTAAATCCCTCAGGGACCGTTTCTGCAACCTCGCGAACGGTGTAGCCCGCGCGGTCGTAGGGAATGGCACCGTGAGCGCCGGCGGGTCGCTTGCCTGCGCCAAACCATGCTTCGGGCTGGTCTTTGGTGGAGGCAAAGCCGTAAACGTTTGTGGTCAACGTGCCGACGACTTGTTGGGAGCTATTGCTGACAACTTCAAAGACGACGCCTCCCGCCGGCTGCTCAAGGCCGGACTCATCGCTATCGCCATGGTCCTTAAACTTCGAGATTTCAAGGTCAAAGGCGATGGGGATGTTGGGAATACGGCTTTCGAGCTCAACGATGCCCGTATCTCCGAGTTGCTCGGCACCGACGGTGTAGCTCCAGCTGTCGTTTGAAATCAGGTAGCCCTCGGGCGCTTTCGATTCGTAGATGGTAAAGGTGCCCAGGGGAACGTCATTGAGGATCGCCTGTCCGTTTTCGTCGGTCGTAAGGGTGCGAGTCCAGCCGGGAGTTGATTGCGAGACGCAGGTGAATTCAGCGCCCGCAAGCGACGCCCCAACCTGGGCGCCGGCATCCGTGGCGGCATCGACTTTTGCAATACGCAAGGTGATGGTGCCGGGCTGCTCGTTGACAGTGACATGCTCGCCGCTGTTTTGTGTGGTGAAGGCTATTCGATCGCTTCGAGGGATATAGCCTGCCGGGGCTTTGGTTTCGACCAGGTAATATGCCGTATTGGGCAAAAGCGTTGCTTGCGCACGCCCGTTTTCGTCCATCTGGATAGTGCCGACACGTGCGTCGCCCGCACTTTCAAAGATATCGAAGGTTGCGCCACCGGGTCTGTAGGTGTCGTTGCCGGCGGTGATGTCAGCCTGGGACGATTGTTTTTGGAACGATACGGAGACGGCGGACAGAACATAGAGCATGTCCTGGTGTCGACCCTCGCCCGAGACCGGGCCGTGATAACGCCTGGCTCGATGTGGGGCTGCCTTAATGGATCCGGACTTAGCGCTGTCGTAGAGCCAACGTGCAGCCGCTACGGCCTCGGCGTTTTCGTAAAATCTACCACTCCTGGCAACTCCCTTGCTATTTGTATACGAATAGGTGCCGTCGGGGTGCGTGGTTCCGTTGAGCGTCCACACGGCAATCTGGGTGGCGGCGCGGGCGAGATCGGGCGACAGATTGTGGCCGCCAAAGGATGTACTGGAGGGGTATCCGTGGCAGACGATGACGGCAAATTCGTCATCGAGCCATGTCCAGCCCTGGTTATATGTGCGCCATGGCCCTCCCGGCTTGCTGGGGCCGGGGCAGTCTTGATTCATGCAGTACGAAATCGAAGTGTCCTGTGCCTCGTATTTACCGACACCGAAGGGGCCACAGCCGTCGCTTATGGTGCGGAAATTAAGGGCGTCACTCCCGTCGACGGCGAGCGCGGTCCCTGGGGCCAGGCAGCCGATCAGAAAAAAGAGGAGCAGGAGCAGCGGACCTGTTGCGATTGCGCTGTGGACAGAGTGCGTGGGTGCGTTGGACATGGCTGCTCCTTATCCCTCGTGCGCCGCACGGGGAGGCCGCGGCGCTTGGGATGAGGCTACCGCCATGGTTCATGCGGGTAAGTACCAGAAGCTGACCAAAAGCTTGCCCGATTTCTGATAAATCGAGCTCAAATACAACAATCAGATAAAAGTGCAGGTAGAAGAAGGTAAGAAGAGAAAGACAAAGGTCCTCATCTCCACAATCGGAGTAGTTTTCAAACGATTCTCCACAGCTAAAACAAGCATCGACACCCTTGTATCGAACAAGACAACCGCGTTATACTAGCCAACACACAAGCGGGCATCGCCAAGTGGTAAGGCATCAGCTTCCCAAGCTGACACTCGCGGGTTCGAATCCCGTTGCCCGCTCCAGTAAAAAGCACAAGCACGGCAGCGTTACGTTGCCGTGCTTTTTACTACCAAGTGCCGGGATTCGAACCCGCCAGGGTGCGAGCGTAAAGCAAACGCGAAGCGTTTGTAGCGAGCAGGCGAAGGCGCCGACAGGCGCCTGAAGCCGGTGCGGATTTGCGGAGCAAATACGCGGACGTCCCGTTGCCCGCTCCACCGAGCACGGGAGGCATGGGGACGGCAAATCCAGCAAAGTCTTCCCCACCGTCTCCGTGAATCCGAGGAGATCGCCTGAAGCCGCTCTATGCTACAAAATGTTAGGTTAATGCCCGTTATCGTTACTTGCGCCCGCGCACGGTACAATGGTTGGGTTACGACCAACGTGCCAATAACCAAAAAGGAGCCGCTATGATCGATCGCTATACCCGCCCGGAGATGGGACACATCTTCTCCCTCGAGAACAAGTACGCCATTTGGCAGGAGATCGAGGTCTTGGCCTGCGAGGCCCAGGCGGAGCTCGGCAAGATCGGTATTTCCAAAGACGAGGCCCAGTGGATCCGCGACCATGCCAACTTTGAGAAGGCGAAGGTCGATGAGATCGAGGAAGTCACGCGCCACGACGTCATTGCCTTCCTGACCAACATGAAGGAATACATCGATGCCGATGTTCCCGAGGACGACCCCAAGCCCAGCCGCTGGGTTCACTATGGCATGACCAGCTCCGATCTGGGCGACACGGCCCTGTGCTACCAGCTCACCCAGGCCTGCGACCTGATCATCGAGGACGTCAAAAAACTCGGCGAGATCTGCAAGCGTCGCGCCTTTGAGGAGCGCAACACGCTCTGCGCCGGCCGTACTCATGGCATCCATGCCGAGCCGATGACCTTTGGCATGAAGTTTGGCTCTTGGGCCTGGGAGCTCAAGCGCGATCTGGACCGTCTTGAGGATGCCCGCAAGAACGTTGCCTTCGGTGCCATCTCGGGCGCTGTCGGCACGTACAGCTCCATCGAGCCGTTTGTCGAGGAGTACGTCTGCGAGCACCTGGGCCTGGTTCACGACCCGCTGTCCACGCAGGTTATCAGCCGCGACCATCACGCCTATCTCGCCGGCGTTCTCGCCACCACCGCAGCCACCTGCGAGCGCATCGCGACCGAGGTCCGCAATCTGCAGAAGACTGATACGCTCGAGGCCGAGGAGCCGTTCCGCAAGGGTCAAAAGGGCAGCTCCGCCA
>CABSYS010000074.1:0-7201 GCA_902482045.1 uncultured Collinsella sp. | reverse complement strand
GCAGCGTCAGATGTGTATAAGAGACAGCCGAGAAGGTTGAGGTTCCGCAGCTCGTCGGCCTGACCAAGGACCAGGCCGAGGCCGCACTGGCAAGCGTGGGCCTGAAGGGCAGCGCTTCGGAGGAAGCCAATGAGGCCGAAGAAGGCCAGGTCTTTGAGCAGAGCACTGTTGCCGGCAAGGAGGTCGAGAAGGGCACGACCATCTCGTACAAGGTCTCCAGCGGCCCGGACACCACCTCGGTGCCCGATCTGACCGACATGACCGAGGCCCAGGCGCGCAACGCTCTCGACATGGCTGGCTTTGGCGTCGACGTGAGCTACCAGGAAAACGACTCGGTTACCGAGGGTACCGTAATTAGCTGGAACCCCAGTGGCAAGCAGAAGCCCGGTGCCACGATCACCGTCGTCATCGCCAAGAAGTCCGGCAAGGCCAGCGTCCCGGGCAACCTGTACGGCAAGAGCATCTCCGCCGCCGTCACCGCGCTCAACAACGCCGGGTTCTACAACATCGCATTCTGCGATCAGAACGGCAACCCCGTGAGTGGCAACGAAAACGCCACCCTTACGGGTGTCTCCCCCACCGGCAAGCAGTCCACCGATAGCACGATCACGCTGACGGTTTCCATCTCCGGTTCCGGCGACGACTCCGAGTCTAGCAACTAACGTCGATCGCTTGTTGCTCCGAGCGGCTTAGACCGCAAACACATTCGCTCAGAAGCGCCCGCTTGCTCCCCCAGCAAGCGGGCGCTTTTCTTTTGATGTGGGATTGCCGCCCATGGATGAACGCGGCTTTAAACCAGAAGAGCCCGGCACCATGGCGGTACCGGGCTCAATAAATCTCTGGTGCCCCCGGGCGGATTCGAAAACTCCCCCCCGCGGGGAAATTGGTGACGCGGGTGTCGACGGCCCGAATCCGGCCCTTAGACCAGAAGAGCCCGGCACCGTGGTGGTACCGGGCTCGGCAAATCTCTGGTGCCCCCGGGCGGATTCGAACCGTCGACACCCGCTTTAGGAGAGCGGTGCTCTATCCCCTGAGCTACGGAGGCATGTTGTACTAGTGTAGCAGATTTGCTGCATCGCAATACGTCGTATGACCAGACTTCGAAGTTGCGGTGGAATAGTTCCTGCCTAAAGCATCTAAAGCCGCATTTAGGAACTATTCCACCGCAACTTATGAGGAGCTAGTTGCCTTTGTGAAAGAGGTTCTTGATGACACCGGGGATGCTCTTCGCGCCCTTGGCCGTCACATCGATAAAGTCGGGCGAACGCACGAGCTTATCCTCGCCGACGTACTTGCGGACCGCACGAAGCGTCTCTTTGTCGTCGCGCGTCGAAAACGTAAAGTGACCGTTATCCTTGGTAAAGATGGCAAAACGCGTGATCTTCTTGGTACCGCGCAAAACCTCGGCGGCAATATAGTCGACCTCGTCCCACGGGATTTGAATATAATCCTCGGGATTGCGCTCGTTATAGTACTCAAACGCCTTATTGCCCACCATTACGTTACCGTGACTGGTAAGCCCCATCAGGCAGGTTGCCGGCGTTGCCAGATCGACCGTGCTGTTCTGAGATTGCGCCATACGCGCCTCGCCCTCCAATAAAAAACAATCGGACCGCATCCAGTGTACCCACCGGGTGCGGTCCGTTTCAATGACTCAAAAGCCCTTGCCTAGCAACTCTCGGTCTTAAGCCGAAGCGTGCTTACATGAAGCCGCAGACGCGACCGATGATGCCGACGGCGAAGAGAGCCAGGATGATGACGATCGGGCTGACCTTCTTCTTGAGGAGCTTGCAGACCAGCAGGGTCAGACACACAGCGGCAAGGCCGGGGATGAGCTGATCGAGGTTAGCCTGAAGCGTGGTGACCTTAACCTGATCAAGGGCGGTAGCACCGATGGAGTTGTACATCGTCAGCGCTTCCTTGACGCCCTCGGAGCCGGAGGGCAGGCTAGCCCAGTCGATAAAGGCGCCAGCAGACTGCGTGACCTTGGAGACGACCGGGGTGAAGGAGATGGACACCCAGCGCTCGACCAGGGCGCCGATGATGAACATACCCAGGATGGAAGCACCCTCGGTGACCTTGCCCATCAGACCGCCGGAGAGGTCCTTGGCGATGGAGGAGCCGACCTTGTAGCCAAACTCCTGCGTGTACCACAGGAAGGCGTAACGGATGATGTTCCACGCGAAGAAGAACAGCAGCGGACCGGCGATGCTGCCGGACAGGGCCATGGAAGCGCCCAGAGCGCCCAGAATCGGGCGAAGGGTGAACCAGAAGGCAGGGTCGCCGACGCCGGCGAGCGGGCCCATCATACCGACCTTGACGCCCTGGATGGCGACGTCGTCGATCGGAGCACCGTTGGCGCGCTCCTCCTCGAGGGCGAGGGTAACGCCAATGACGGGGGCGGAAACATAGGGGTGGGTGTTATAGAACTCCAGGTGGCGCTTAAGAGCGGCAATCTGGTCATCCTTGCTGGTGTAGAGCTTCTTGATCGCAGGGATCATTGCGAAGCACCAGCCGCCGTTCTGCATACGCTCGTAGTTCCACGAGCCCTGAAGGAACTGATGACGGAAGCAAACCTTCTTGCGGTCAGCCTTGGTGAGCTGAATCTTGTTCTCTGCCATATGTATCACTCCCCTCCTACTCGTAATCGTTCAGAATATCGCCGAGCGGGTCGCCGGAGCCACCGCCCATGCCGCCACCCTGCTTGGCCAGATCCTTAAGGCCAAGGTAGATGAGGGCAAGGGAGATACCGATGAGGCCAAGGGCGATCAGCGTGAGCTGAGGGATCGCAGCAAGGACAAAGCCGAGGATGAAGAACGGCCAGGTCTCCTTGGTGGCCATCATGTTGATGACCATGGCGTAACCGACGGAAGCGACCATGCCGCCGCCGACAGCCATGCCGCCGGACAGCCAGTCGGGCATAGCGTTAAGCGCGTTGGTAACTGCCTCGGCCGGGATGATGCACAGAAGCACTGCCGGGATGGCGATACGAAGGCCCTGCATGAGGATGGCAGCATACTGCCAGCGCTCGATGCCGGAGAAGTCGCCCTTCTCGGCGCAACCGTCCATGGCGTGAGCGATAGCGGTAGCAATGGTACGGCAGATCATGGTCAGGAACAGACCAGCGACCGACAGCGGGACGGCGACGGCGATAGCGGCGGTAACGGCCTTCGACGGATCGGTAGCGCCGCCGTTGAGGGCGAGCACCATGATGATCGAAGAGGCGACCGAGGCCAGAGCGGCGTCAGGCGCGACGGCGGCGCCGACGTTAGCCCAGCCAAGGGCCATCATCTGGAGCGAACCGCCCAGGAGGATGCCCTCCTGAAGGTGACCGGTTACGAGACCGATAAGCGTGCATGCCACGAGCGGCTGATGGAACTGGAACTCATCCAGAATGCCTTCCATACCGGCAAGCAACGCGACAATCGCAACAAGCAGAATAGTGATTGCAGACATGTATCGGACCCTCCTTTACTATGCTTGAGCGGCCAGTTCGGCCTTAGCTTTCTTCAACATGGCGTCGAGATCCTCGGAGGAATCCGAAGGAACCTTGCGGACCTCGAACTTGACGCCCTTGGCCTTGAGGGCCTCGAGAGTCTTGACATCGTCATCGCCCATAGCGACGGCGTTGGTGACGACGACCTTGCCCTTGGAGTGAGCCATGGAACCGATGTTGACTTCCTTGATGTCGACGCCGGCCTCGATGGCCTTGAGCAGATCCTGCGGGTTCTCAAAGAGCAGCATGGCCTTGGTGTCACCAAAGCGCGTGTCCTTGACGACCTCGGCCATCTTCTTGATGGGCACGACGTTGGCATGGACTCCCGGAGGGGCAGCCTGCTCGATCATGGTCTTGCGGAGCTCGTCGTGAGCAACGCCGTCGGAAACCACAATGATGCGGTTGGGGTTGATCTGCTTGGTCCACGTGGTGGCCACCTGACCATGCAGCAGACGGGTGTCGATACGGACGTGGGCAATCTTGATGTGCCCGTCGCCGATGACCGTTCCCGGAGGGATGGCGCCTGCAGGAGCAGCAGCGGCCGCAGCCGGCTTCTTCTCCTCGGGCTCCAGAGACTCGGGCTTGACGCGCACGCCAGCCTTAGCCTCAGTCACGAGATGTTTTGCGATCGCATGTGCAGTGTTCTTTGCGTCAAAGCGCTGCGAATATGCCTCGATGAGCATAGGCAGGTTGACACCGGTGACGATAGCCCAGGAATCGTGGCCCTCGATGAGCCCGCTGATCTGGTTGAACGGCGTGCCGCCCCACAGATCAACGAGGAAGAGCACCTGCTCCTGGTCTTCGAAGGAAGCGATTGCTTCCTCGACCTTGGCACGGAAGTCGTCGGGGCCCATGCTCGGCTCGAGCGAGACCACGGCAACAGACGGCTGATCGCCAAAGACCATCGAGCCCGTCTGCTTGATTCCAGCAGCCAAGTCCCCGTGGCTAGCAAGAACAATACTTACCATCACATAACCTCCTTTTTGTCTACGTATTTCCTACACGACATTAAGGAAGTATACCTGTTTGGTTTGTGGAATTATAGCTAAATTCGCAAAAGGTTGGTTTATTTGTTTAAACGTCTATGTTTGTTACAAATTGATTACGTTACCGCTTTTTGACTCATTACACGCCAAGGCGTCGCACATCAAGCCATGCATTTTACAGATACAAACAGGCTGTTCATTAATATCGATTTTGGCAAGCGCGAATGCGCTTGTACTGCCGCTATTTTGTTTAAACAGACATGACTTGACTATTATCGTGACTTATGTTCTACGAAACCACTCAAAATAGTTGCGGTGGAATAGTTCTTGTTTAAGAGCCAGAAGGCTGGATTTAGGAACTATTTCACCGCAACTTATAGGGGGTCCTAGACGATGCGGAGGGGGTTGGCGGCGTCGACGGCGTCGGGGGCGTCGGAGAGACCGTCAGGAGCAGCATCTGCCGGGTCCTCGTCAGGGGTCTCAATCTGCTTGATCATGACCTCCTGGCCCTGCAGCAGGTATGTCTCGCCGCTGCCGCAATGGGGGCAGGTCTTGCCGTGCTCGACTGTCGCATAGTCACGGCCGCACGCCTCGCAATGCGTCACGGCCTCGACAGGCTCCACAATAAGCTCCGCACCCTCGGTGATGGACTTTTTATCTGCCGCCCAGCGCCAAGCGTCGAGTAGCAAGTCGGGAACGACGCCCGAGACCTCGCCCAGCAGCAACGTCACGCTCGAAACGCGACGCACGCCATGAGCGCGCGCCACATTCTCGACATCGCGAATGATGTGGTAAACGATTCCGAGCTCGTGCACTTTTAATTCCTTCCGCCGTTCTAACGAACGGCGGTCGGCTTGACGCTGCGCGAGTCCCAGACGGGCGATCTGCCTTTCAATCGTCGGGCATGGGCAAAAGCCTTATGCCCTCCTCTTTCAAGGCACCTCGCCACGCCTGGGACCCGCTCGCTGTCCAACCGCCCTCTGCGCCGTTCACTTACTTGTTAGGTCTCTTACTTCTTCCCAAATTTGATTTTAATTGCACGCTTCAAAGCATACTTGCCGAGGCTCGGAAGCTTTTGCTCGTATTTGACCATCGTTGAGCACTCGGGGCGGTCGCGATCCAGATGGATGGCGTCAAACGCGCACTTGGTGGTGCACAGGCCGCAGCCGATGCACTTGTTGGGGTCGACGATCGAGGCACCGCAACCCAGGCAACGGGCGGTCTCGGCGCGCACCTGCTCTTCGGTAAAGGTCTCGACGTACTCGCTAAACGGCGCGGCCTTCTCGCGCTCGCGGTCCACGTGGGCAACCTCGCGGCTCGCGTTGTCGTAGCTCTCGATCACGACATCGTCGCGGTCGAGCGCGGTGTAGCGGCGCTGGTTGCGGCCGATGGTGAGCGTGGAGCCCGGCTGCACAAAGCGATGGATGGACACGGCGGCCTCGTGACCGGCGGCGATGGCGTCGATGGCAAAGCTCGGACCAGTGTAGACATCGCCACCCACAAAGATGTCGGGTTCGGCGGTCTGGTAGGTCTGGGGATCGGCAAGGGCACCCTGGCCGCGGCCAAGCTCCACCTTGGAGCCAGCCAGCAGGTCGCCCCACACAATGGACTGGCCAATCGACATGACGACACGGTCGGCATCGACACGGCGCAGATCGTTCTCGTCGTACTCGGGCGCAAACCGGCCCTCGTCGTCAAAGACACGCGTGCAGCGCTTAAAGGTGATACCGCACACACGACCGGCCTCGTCCAGGTGAACCTCCTTGGGACCCCAGCCGCAGCTGATGTGAGCGCCGTCCTCAACGGCCTCGCGACGCTCCTCCTCGCTGGCGGGCATCTGGGCCTCGCTCTCCAGGCAGAACATCTCAACGTGCTCGGAACCCAAACGGCAGGCGTTGCGCGCGACATCGATAGCCACGTTGCCGCCGCCCACCACGATGGTGCGGCCGGGCAGCGCGTCGATCTTGCCGCTGTTGACCTCGCGCAAAAAGTCGACGGCCACGGTCACGTCCTCGGCATCCTCGCCCGGAATGCCGGCAAGGCGGCCGCCCTGGCAGCCAATGGCCACGTAGAAGGCCTTAAAGCCCTGCGCGCGCAGCTCGTCGAGCGTCACGTCGCGACCGACTTCCACGCCATAGCGGAACTCGGCACCCATCAGGCGAATGACCTCGACCTCGGCCTCGATAACATCCTTCTGCAGCTTAAAGCTAGGAATACCGTAGGTGAGCATGCCGCCCGGGCGCTCGTTTTTCTCAAACACGACGGGCTTGTAGCCCTTCTCGGCCAGATAGAAGGCGCAGGACAGGCCGGCCGGACCGGCACCGATGATGGCGATCTTCTGGTCGAAGCCGCCAGCGCGCGTCGGCGTCACCACGGGCGGGACATAACGGGTCGCGGCGTCCAGATCGCGCTGGGCGATGAACTTCTTGACCTCGTCGATAGCCACAGCGGCATCCACGCGACCACGGGTGCAGGCATCCTCGCAGCGGCGGTTGCACACGCGGCCGCAGATAGCGGGCAGCGGGTTCTCGCGCTTGATGAGCGCCAGCGCCTCGTCATAGCGGCCCTGTGCCGCAAGCTTCAGATAGCCCTGAACGGCAACGTGCGCGGGGCAGGCCGTCTTGCAGGGCGCGGTGCCGGACTCATGCGTCTCGATGCGGTTGTCGTTGCGATAGTTGGGCGACCACTTGGTGTGGTCCCACTTGGTGGCATCGGGCAG
>CABSYS010000073.1:0-7202 GCA_902482045.1 uncultured Collinsella sp. | reverse complement strand
CGAGATCTGCGCATGTCTCGTGGGCTCGGAGATGTGTATAAGAGACAGGTTATTGATCATCGATGGCGTAATGATAGGCTGCTCAACGCAAAGGGACAGCGGCTCCATCCACAGCGCAACATACTCAATGACCTGGTCGCGGTAGAGCGTCACATTGGGCAACTGGTCATAGCGCGGCAGACTCAACGTATTGAGTTTGCGCACGATATCGGACTGAATAAATGCATCGGGCAGCACAGTGGGCTGAATATCCTCAGGCTTAATGCTGACCGACGAATCGGACATCGGGATAACGCGTTTGGCGTGGTTCATAAGGATCCTCCGTTCATTAGCTATATTGTATTCTAGGTTATCTAGTTTTGCATACTATATAGCAGGAAAGTAAAAGTGGTTAGACAGCACATTGATGCACCGTCCAACCACTTTGTTTTAAAGATAGCAACCTTACATAAGATATATTATCGTACTTATCTACGGAGAAATGCGTATGCGCTGGTTGCCGCTATGGCTCCGTCAGAAACCGCGGTCACAACCTGACGTAAACGCTTGGAACGGATATCGCCAGCGGCAAATAGACCTGGCGTGCGGGTCGCCATGGATTCATCAGTCAGAATGCCGCCATCAGGCGCCAGATCGACTAGATGCTCAACAAGCTCGGTATGAGGTTGCGTGCCGGTAAAGACAAAAATGCCAAATGAGCCAGGTTCAAAGAACTCAGTGTGCATTTCACCAGTCGCATTGTCCTTGAACGTGATTGACGTGGGCATTACTTCACCGGAAAGCTCAAGAATACTAGTTTGGTACCTAACTGAAATATTGTCCTTAGCAAGCACCTTATTCACAACGCCCTCGGGTGCACGGAACTGATCGCGACGCAACACGATGGTCACGCTGCTGGCAATGTCGGACAGGAACAGCGCCTCCTCACATGCCGAATTGCCGCCTCCGATAACAAAAACCTGCTTGCCACGGAAGAACATACCGTCACACGTCGCGCAGTACGAAACGCCACGACCGCGATACGTGTCCTCGCCAACAAAACCCGCAGGACGCGGCGTGGCGCCCATGCACGCAATAACGCTCTTGGCCGCTGTATCGCCCATATCATGATGGATGGTAAATTGTGCCGCATCGGCATCGTAATCGACGCCTGTTACCATACTCCATTCAACCTGAGCCCCCAGGCCTTCAGCATGCTGTTGGAACCGCTCACCAAGTTCGGCACCGCTCAGCAGCGGAATGCCAGGATAATTCTCAATCTCGTTGGATGTGGCGATCTGTCCGCCCGACATGCCCTGCTCAAGGACAGTCGTCGTCAGATTGGCGCGCGCCGCATAAATGGCGGCAGCATAGCCCGCTGGACCGCCACCGATAATCGCAACATCGATCCTCTGGTCGGTAGTCATAAAGAGTCCTCTCGTCGAAACGTTGTCGTTCTTTGCGCTCATACCCAAATTTACGTGAACGTGACACTCATGCACTACAATGATAAATCCGTGTTACAACGTCGAAGGGGAGTTATCGATGGATCAGACGCAGACGAGCGACGACGCTCCCCTGCTCACGCACAGCACTCCCCAAT
Organism: uncultured Collinsella sp.; assembly: GCA_902482045.1. Taxonomy (GTDB): domain Bacteria; phylum Actinomycetota; class Coriobacteriia; order Coriobacteriales; family Coriobacteriaceae; genus Collinsella. Next base: position 5,620 of record CABSYS010000073.1, on the reverse strand, counting down.
CGGAGCAAACCACGCTCTTGACTCAGCAAAAACCTCTCGTGACCATCGTACACGCCTCGGTCGGCTCGGGTCACAAGGCCGCCGCAAATGCGATTGCGCAAGCATTCGACCTCATCCGCGGCACCAATGGCATCCCCGAGGATGTTGAGATTGAAGTGCTCGATATCCTTGATTTTGGACGTATTAAATTCGACGGCAATAAGACCGCGGCTTCTTTTACGGGAGCCACACGCCCCATTTACGACCTGACCTGGCGATATACGCTTACGGGACATCTTCTCTGGGGTGGCGGCACGGCATGGTCGCGAATTATGTTCCCCGCCTTCAACGAATATATTCGTAACCGCAGGCCCATAGCCGTGGTCGCAACTCACATCACGGCAGCCAATGTTGCCGTGGGCGCCCGCGTAATTACGGGTATCGATTATCCGGTCATCTGCGTACCGACCGACTACGAAGTCGAGGGCTGGTGGCCCCACAAGGACACCGATCTGTTCTGTGTTGCCAACGAATTTATGGCCGAAACGCTGCGTCCGCGCAAGGTACCCGAGTCAAAGATTCGCATTACCGGCATTCCTATTCGCGCCGGATTCGACACGGATTACGATCGCAAGGAAGAGCTAGCCGAGTTCAACCTCCCCATCGACAAGACCGTCGTGCTAGTAATGGCCGGTGCCAGCTTGCCTCAGCCTTACGTCCGCTTTCGCGCGGCGATGGACCACACCCTCCCCTTCCTGCGCAGCTTTGAAGACATGCACTTTGTCTTTTTGCCCGGCAAAGACGCGGAGTATGCCACCCGGCTGAAGACGCTCTTCGATGCCATGAAGCTCGAGAACGTCACGGTGCTGGACTATGTCGACGACATGGCGGCCCTCATGCACGGCTGCGACCTGGCAATCCTCAAATCGGGCGGGCTCACGGTCACCGAGTGCCTATGCGCGCATCTGCCGATGATCCTGCTGGGCAAATCTTACGGCCAGGAAAAGGCCAACACCACCATGCTCACCGGCATGGGCGCCAGCATGCACGTCACCACCGCACGAGAACTCATCGTGACGTTGCGCCATCTCCACGATCATCCGGAGTCGCTCAAGGCACTGCTCATCAATGGTGAAGTCCTGCGCCGTCCACGCGCAGCCGAGGATATCGCCATTGCAACCATGGAGCTAACCGGCAAACCCCAAAAGCGCAAACGAGCCTTCTGCCGCTTCTACTGGGGCGGAAAACCTGCGCATATCCGCTAGCATTGGACTGTCCGCTTACCTGTGGGAGGCCCCTATATATCATTCCATGCTCAAACATTCTCGCTGCGCTGCGAAACTGCGCGTGGAACGATATATAGGGGCCTCCCACAGGTAAGCTGCGTTTACGTACTAGCAGCTACACCGGATTCCCCACCATTAGAACCTGCAAAGGCGAAAACGGAAATCATAAATATAGTAAGCCGATGCGAGAAAGGAGGTTTTCCTTTATCGCATCGGCTTACTAGAAAGAAAGGCTTTTATTTTTCGAGCGAGTAACCGCCCGCCCGTCTCTCACACATATCGTTCCACGCGCAGTTTCGCAGCGAGCGAAGCGACGCGAGAATGTTTGAGCATGGAATGATATGTGTGAGAGGCGGGCGGGAGGGATATGAGCGCCCTAAGCGACGCCGCTGGAGCCGAAGCCTCCGTTGCCTCGGTCGGTTTCGTCTAGTTCTTGTACTTCTACGAGGTTGACAGTGGGGACTTCCTGGATGACGAGCTGGGCGATGCGGTCGCCTTTGTTGATTTGGATGTTGTTCGTGGGGTCTAGGTTGATGAGGATGACTTTGAGCTCTCCTCGGTAGTGAGCATCGATGAGACCGGGCGTGTTGACTATAGACAGGCCCTGCTTAATGGCCAGGCCGCTGCGGGGCTGGACGAAGCCGGCGTAGCCATCGGGCAGGGCGATGGCAAGCCCAGTAGAGACCAGACGGCGTTCGAAGGGCTTCAGAATGCAATCCTCGTTGGAACGCAGGTCCAAACCGGCGTCCGTAGGATGGGCGTATTTGGGAAGCTCGACGGTGGGGTCGAGACGCTTTATGTTAACGGTAATGTTGGACATGAAATCACCTTAGCTTGTCGAGCTCTTGCAGAAACTCATCGACATCTTTGAAGTCGCGATAGACCGAGGCAAAGCGGATGTAGGCCACTTTATCGATCTTGGCCAACCGTTTAAGAACCATATCGCCCAATTCGTGAGACGTAACGGCCGTGAGCGTACGGGAGCGAAGCTCAACCTCAATATCGTCAATGATCTCGTTGAGCTTTTTAGTGTCGATATCACGCTTGATCGTGGCGCGCATCAAACCGACCAGAAGCTTATTGCGATCGAACCGCTGCTTGGTTCCGTCTGACTTAATGACCTCGATAGGGTCTTCACAACGTTCAAATGTCGTAAAACGATAATTACATGAGCAGCATTCGCGACGGCGCTTGATGGTGTTATTAGATTCCTGCATGCGGGAATCAACAACGCGGGTATGTGCCTTGCCGCATTTAGGACAGCGCATGGTACCTCCTCTAAAACGATTACAAGGGTACCATGCGACGGTACTTAAATCTTAGGAACGTGCGGGAACTTTAAGATGCGCACCGGCATCGAGTGAGCCGTGCTCCAGGTGATTGACGTTGCGGATCATATCAGAGGTCTCCTGTGTGGAAAGACCCTCAATCGGATGCTCCTGGGCAAGCGACCACAAGGAATCGCCAGACTGAACACGGACGGTCTCGTAGGTAACGTTGGATGCCGACTCGGCATATGCGGCGTGACGAGCGCTGAAGATCGAGGTAGCAAGTACAAAGAAGAGCGTGAGCGCAACGGCCAGGGCGACAATCGTCGAGGCCTTCAGAGCAACGGGGGCCGAAGTCGTGGCGACGCACTGGCTGCGGACGGGCTTGCCAGGCAGTGTTTGGAAACCAGATCGGCCGCCTTTGACAACCGTGAAAGCCGGCGCCACAGGCGTCTCGAGCTTAAGGGCGAGGTTTCCCTGGACCATATCCGTTGCGTTCATCATGTTCTCCTCTCGCGTGTTTTGCTGAGAACAGTTTTATCAAGCCGCGCGGACAAAAATATCTAGCGCGAGAACGAATGTTCGGTTATTATTATCTTCGAACAGTTGTTCCTGTCAAGCAATAATCGAACATTTGTTTGACATTGGCAGAGAGGATCCCCTGATGGCTCGCAAAATTACCAAGCGTCAGCAGCAGATTTACGACTTCATCAAGGAATATCAGCAGGAGAAGGGCTATCCGCCCAGTGTGCGCGAGATGGCATCGGCCGTAGGTCTCTCCTCCCCCAGCACGGTGCATGCTCATCTCTCTGCCCTGGAGGCTCGAGGGTTGCTCAAGCGCGATGCCACCAAACCGCGCGCCCTAGAGCTCTTTGATGAGGACGGATCCTCTGTCTCGATTTCCAAATCAGATGAACCCACAGCGCCCCGCGGAACGGTCTCGCTGCCGCTCGTCGGTCGCGTCGCGGCTGGGATTCCCATTCTGGCCGAGCAAAATATCGAGGACACCTTTACCATCCCGACCGAAATCGCCACAGACCAGGGCTCCTTTATCCTTGAAGTGCACGGCAGCTCAATGATCAATGTCGGCATCTACAACGGTGACTACATTATCGTTCGCGAGCAAAAGAGCGCCATGAACGGCGAAATCGTTGTGGCCATGATCGATGGCTCGGCGACCGTCAAGACGTTCTACAAGGAGCAGGGGCGCGTGCGCCTGCAGCCCGAGAACGACACCATGGAGCCCATCTATGCGACGAACCCCGTTATTTTGGGTAAGGTTGTCGGTTTAATGCGCCGGTTCTCGTAATGCAAAAACGCATCACCATATTTGACACCGTCCGCGGGTTTACGATGCTATCGATGGCAGGTTTCCACGCCTGCTACGATTTGGCCTACCTATATGGATGGGATATACCATGGTTTACCGAAACGGTTTTCCAGGATATCTGGCGCGCTAGTATCAGCTGGGTATTTTTGTTTATCGCCGGTTGGATGTGCACGCTCTCGCGTAATAACGTTAAGCGCGCCCTCAAATACGCAGCCGCAGCCTTGGTCGTATGGATTGCAACTACGCTGGTATCAGTCGACGATTCGGTAAACTTTGGCATCATATATTGCATGGCTGCGTGCACCGCAGCGGTTGCACTCACCCGTCCTTTACTCCAAAAATTACCGGGCTCGTGGGGCATCGCAGTGTGCCTTGTTCTTTTTGCCCTAAGCTGGGGCATTCCAAAAGCGGTCTACCCAATCCCCTACCTGGCATGGCTTGGATTCCCGGGGCCGGGTTTTGTTTCGGGAGACTACTATCCGCTCATTCCTTTTGTCTTTATGTACCTTACCGGCTTTTTTGCTGCCCAGGCGGTGCAAGCATCAAGCCTCGAAGCGCCAGCATGGACATACGCCAATCCCATCCCGGCGCTCGCAGTCCTCGGTCGGCATGCCTTACCGTTCTACCTGCTTCATCAGCCTGTAATTCTAGGCGTGCTAAAGCTCGTTTATTCCGTACGATAGCGCTCAAGACGCGGCGCGATTCGGGCCGGCAACTTCGCCACAATGCGAACGCCGTCTTCGAGATATTCCTCATGCAGGAGGGTTCCCTGCTCATGCACCAGCGTGATGAGGGCGCCCTCGCGATACGGGATATCAGCGGAGAGCAACACATCGGTGGCAGCCGCCTCACGAGCAATACGGTCGACGAGATCGTCGAGTCCCTCGCCCGTCTGGGCCGAGAACAGCACGGCCTCGGGATAGCGTCGATGGAAACTCAATCGGTCGACGCTATCGAGTAGGTCGATTTTATTGAACACCGTAAGCGTCAAACGCTCGCCGGCACCGATCTCGTCAAGAACGCGATCGACTGCCTCGAGCTGACGCTCGTAGTCCTCGTCAGAGGCATCCACAACTTTAAGGATCAGATCGGCACCAAGAACCTCAGACAGCGTGGACTTAAAAGCGTCAACGAGCCCATGCGGTAGCTTTTGAATAAAGCCAACGGTATCGGTAATCGTCATGCCGCGACCGCCGGGCAGGCGATACGAACGCGTCGTCGGGTCGAGCGTAGCAAACAGCTTGTCCTGCGAAAGTACCGTAGAGCCGGTCAGGCGATTGAGCAACGTCGATTTACCGGCATTGGTATAACCGGCTAACGCGACGCGAAACGCCGGTGACTCAATGCGGCTCTTGGACTGGACATCGCGACGCTGTTCAACCTGCTTAAGCTCACGACGAAGCGCGGCAATCTTATTGCGAATCAAGCGACGGTCAACCTCGAGCTGGCTTTCACCCTGGCCAAAGCGCGAACCGATGCCGCCACGCGTCTGCTCCTTGGCAAGATGGCTCCACATGCCGCGCAGACGAGGCAACAGATATTGAAGCTGCGCCAGCTGTACCTGCAGGCGTCCCTCACGCGTCTGAGCATGCAGGCCAAAGATATCCAGAATCAGTGCTGTACGATCGATAATCTTTACCGGCTCGCCCACGGCTTTCTCCAAATAGGATTGCTGCGAGGGCGTCAGGTCGTCGTCGAAGATAACAACCTGTCTCTTATACACATCTGACGCTGCCGACGACTTAATAGGTGTAGAT
>CABSYS010000072.1:0-7207 GCA_902482045.1 uncultured Collinsella sp. | reverse complement strand
CGCATGTCTCGTGGGCTCGGAGATGTGTATAAGAGACAGGCGTCGAGCCGTTACGCGGTTTGGTAAAACCGCGTAACTAAATCCGCTCCGCGATCTCGTGGATGAGGTAGTCGGTCTTTTCCCAGCCTAGGCACGGGTCGGTGATCGATTTACCAAAGACGCCGCCGTCGACCGGCTGGTTGCCGTCTTCCAGGTAGGACTCGATCATAAAGCCCTTGACCAGCTTGGAGATGGACTCGTTGCGGCGGCAGCTGTCGAGCACCTCCTTGCAAATGCGATACTGCTCCAGCGGGCGCTTGCCCGAGTTGTCGTGGTTGCAGTCGATGACCGCTGCCGGATTGGCATAGCCGGCGTGTTCGGTGTAGCGCTCGGCCAGGCGCTCGAGGTGCTCGTAGTGGTAGTTGGGGTAGGTGCGACCGTCGAGACCGATGTAGCCACGCATGACGGCGTGCGCGAGCGGGTTGCCGTCACACTCGACCTCCCAGTTGCGGAAGATGAAGCTCTGATGTGCCTGGGCGGCGTAAATGGAGTTGAGCATAACGGTGGTAGAGCCGGCAGTGGGATTCTTCATGCCGACGGGCACCGAAATGCCGCTCGACACCAGGCGATGCTCCTGGTTCTCGACCGAGCGTGCGCCCACGGCAACATAGCTCAGCAGGTCAACGAGGTACTGGTAGTTGGACGGATAGAGCATCTCGTCGGCGGTGAAGAAGCCCGTTTCCTTAATAACGCGCAGGTGCATATGGCGGATGGCCTTGACGCCCTCGAGCAGGTCGTCGGGAGCCTCGGGGTTGGGGTTGTGCAGCAGGCCCTTGTAGCCGGTGCCCTTGGTGCGCGGCTTGTTGGTGTAGACGCGCGGAATGATGATGAGCTTGTCCTTGACCTCTTCGGCGGTCTTGGCCAGTCGGTTCATGTACTCAAGCACCGAATCCTCGCGGTCGGCAGAGCACGGGCCGATGATGAGCACCTTGCGTGCGTCCTCGCCGGTAAAGACTTTGGCGACCTCGGCGTCAAATGCCTGCTTTTTGGCGGTAAGCTCGGCAGAAAGCGGCATTTCCTCGCGGATCTCCATGGGGATCGGCAGCCTGCGTTTGAATTCCATGGCCATAGGGGCCTCCTCAATCTATAGAAAGAGCAATAAACGTATTGTCGAGTGTTCGGCATTATCCGCTGTCGCACGCTAAAGTGCAAGCCCTTGCCACCCCGAAACCTGCCAAAAGGGACAGGTTTATTTTGGCAGGTTTTATCTGGGTAAACGTCGGCGGATGTCGGGAGGGAGTGGCACCGCGCGCGACCCTAAGGCTGTTGTCGGTTCCCCAGGAAACACCCTGTGGGCAAAAAATGCCAAATATGAGTACGGTTGCTAACCTAGTAACATATCAGTCTAGCAAGATAATAGACAAAGTGAAAAATATGTTCATTAACGTTGGCACACAGAAGCCCGCTAACGGGCGTTTTGATTAATTTGAAGGCGTATAGAGGCCGCAAGGAGGTCGTTTGAGGCGGTTTTGGCTGTTACCAAAAAGGTAACAGTACTCATATTTGCCATTTTTTGCCCACAGGGCTTCGAAGGGGCTGTCAATCAGGTCCTAGGGGAGGCGGCTCAAGGGCCGTAGAACAAAAACGGGGGCGCAGGTTGTCCTGCGCCCCCGTTCTCGGGCGTTATTCGTTCCCTGCGGCAGAATTTACGCCGCCTCGTCGAACTGCGAGTTGTACAGGTCGGCGTAGAAGCCGCCCTGGGCGAGCAGCTCGTCGTGCGTGCCCTTCTCGACGATGTCGCCGTCGCGGATTACCAAGATCACGTCGGCGTTGCGGATCGTGGACAGACGGTGCGCGATGACAAAGCTTGTGCGGCCCTGCATCAGCGCATCCATGGCGCGCTGAATGAGCTCCTCGGTGCGGGTATCCACGTTGGAGGTCGCCTCGTCCAGAATCAGCGCCGGGCGGTCGGCCAAAATGGCACGGGCGATGGTCACGAGCTGGCGCTGACCCTGCGACAGGTTGGTGCCCTCCTCGTTGATCATAAAGTCGTAGCCGCCGGCGAGCGTATGGATAAAGTGATCGCAGCGTGCGGCGCGTGCAGCGGCCTCGACCTCGTCATCGCTTGCATCGGGTCGTCCGTAGCGGATGTTCTCGCGGATGGTGCCGTTAAACAGCCAGGTATCCTGCAGTACCATGGCAAACTCGCCGCGAAGTGCCGCGCGGTCCCAGTCGCGCACGTCGATGCCCTCGACGCGCAGCGAGCCGCCGTCCACATCGTAGAAGCGCTGCAGCAGCTTGATGAGCGTGGTCTTGCCGGCGCCGGTGGGACCGACGATGGCGATGGTCTGGCCGGGCTGCGCCTCGCAGCTAAAGTCGTGGATGATGGTCTTGTCGGGCGTGTAGCCAAACTTGACGTGGTCAAACTCCACGTGGCCGGGGCGCTTTTCGGGAATCTGCGCGTCGGCCTTCTGCTCCTCCTCGGGCGCGGCCAGGAACTCAAACACGCGCTCGGTGGCAGCTGCCATCGACTGCATCGTGTTGCTCACGTTGCCCAGCTGCTGCACCGGCTGCGTAAAGTTGCGCACGTACTGGATAAAGCTCTGGATGTCGCCGGGCGTGGCATTGCCGGTCAGCGCGAGCTGCGCGCCCACTACGACAACGCCCACGTAACCCATGTTGCCCACCAGGCTCATAAGCGGCATCATCAGGCCCGACAGGAACTGCGAGCGCCAGCCACTAATAAAGAGGCGGTCGTTTTGACGGTCGAACTCTTCAATCGAGGCCTCGGCGCGGTCGAACACCTGAATGACGTTCTGGCCGGCAAAGTCCTCCTCGATAATGCCGTTGACGGTACCCAGGACCTGCTGCTGCTCGCGGAAGTACGGCTGCGAGAAGTGAATCATCACCATCAAGATAATCGCGGCGGCCGGCAGCGTGAGCACGGTGACGCCGGTGAGCGGCAGGCTGATCGAAAGCATCATGACGAGCACGCCGATAATCTGCGTTATCGACGTGATGAGCTGCGTCACGCTCTGGTTGAGCGACTGACCCAGCGTGTCGACGTCGTTGGTGATGCGGCTGAGTACGTCGCCCTTGCTGTGGCCGTTAAAGTAACTCATCGGCACGACAGCGATTTTGGCGGCGATCTCCTTGCGCATGCGATAGCAGATCTTTTGCGTGACGCCGGTCATGAGCCAGCCCTGGATCAGACTGCAGGCAGAGCTCGCCAGATACAGGCAGAGCAAAAAGCCGAGCGTCTTGGCGATCCAGTTAAAGTCGACATCGCCGGTACCGTTAACCTTGGCAACCAAGCCTTCGAACAGTTTGGTGGTAACCTGGCCGAGCACCTTGGGCCCCACAATGTTAAAGATGACCGAGCACACGGCAAAGGCGACGGCGGCAAACACGGCAATCTTGTGCTGGCCGATATAGCCGAGCAGCTGCCTCATGGTGCCCTTAAAGTCCTTGGCCTTTTCGCCGCGACGCATGCCGCCCATGCGGCCCATGGGGCCACGCTGGCGGGTGGGCTTGGGAATCTGAGTCTTGGTCTCGTCTGCCATTAGCGCTCGTCTCCTTCCGTGACGGCTGCAATTTCTTCTTGGGTAAGCCCCAGCTCCTCGGCGGAAAGCTGCGACTGTGCGATCTCCAGGTACGCCGGGCAGCTGCGCAGCAGCTCCTCGTGCGTACCGGTGCCCACCACGTGGCCGTCGTCGAGCACGATGATCTGGTCGGCGTGCATGATGGTCGCGATGCGCTGGGCCACGACCACGAGCGCGGCGTCGGTAACGTTTTTGGCAAGCTCTTCGCGCAGGCGAGCGTCGGTCTTGTAGTCGAGGGCACTAAACGAGTCATCGAACACCACGACCTCGGGCTTCTTGGCCAGGGCGCGGGCGATGGCCAGGCGCTGGCGCTGACCGCCCGAGACATTGGAGCCGCCCTGGCTGATGGGGGAGTCGTAACCGCCCTCGCGCTCGGCGATAAAGTCCTCGGCCTGTGCGATGCGCGCGGCCTGGCGCATGTCATCATCGCTCACCATGTTGCCAGCAAACTTGAGGTTGCTCTCGACAGTGCCCGAGAACAGGCGACCCTGCTGCGGGATGTAACCAATGCGTCGGCGCAGCTCGGAAAGGGTCATGTCGCGCACGTCGATGCCGTCGAGCGAAATGCTGCCACCCGTGACGTCGTACAGGCGCGGAACTAGCTGCACGAGCGTGGACTTGCCCGAGCCCGTGGAGCCAATGATGCCGAGCATCTGGCCGGCGTGCGTAGTGAAGTTCACGCCGCTGATGACGTCGGCGCGGGCATCGGGATACTGGAAGCTCACGTCACGGAAGGTGAGCTCGCCGCGCGGTGCGCTGGCCGCGGGCAGTTTGGGCGAGGCGGGGTCGTTGATACTCGTGGGGCAGGTGATGACCTCTTCCACGCGCTCGGCTGCGACCTCGGCACGGGGCAGGATGACCGAAACCATGGTGAGGATCATAAACGCCATGACGATCTGCATGGTGTAGGAGATAAACGCCATCATGTTGCCGACCTGCATCACGCCGTCGGACACGCCCTGCGCGCCAAACCAGACGATAAGCACGGTGATGCAGTTCATGACGAGCATCATGAGCGGCATCATAAAGCTCATGGCGCGGTTGGTGTAGAGCTGCGTGGTCATCAGGTCGAGCGAAGCCTTGTCAAAGCGCTCGAGTTCATGTTCCTCGCGGTTGAACGAGCGGATGGGCATAAGGCCGTCGAGCAGCTCGCGGGCGGTAAGGTTCACGCGGTCCACAAAGCTCTGCATCTTTTTGAACTTGGGCATGGTGAGGCCCATGAGCACGCCGACAACGGCCGAGACCGCGATGATGGCCACGGCGATGGTCCACTCCAGGCCGGTGTGGTTAGCCAGGACACGCATGACGGCGACGATGCCCATGACGGGGGCCATCAGACACATGCGGATAAACAGGGTTGCGGCCATCTGGATCTGCTGAATGTCGTTGGTGCAGCGGGTGATGAGCGAGGCCTGGCTAAACTTGCCCACCTCGGCCGGCGAGAAGTGCATAACCTTGTTGAAGGTCTCGCGGCGCAGGTCGCGGGCGATGGAGCAGGCGGTGCGCGAAGCCACGGCACCGGTCAGGATGGTGGCGACGAGCGACACCAGACACAGGCCGAACATCGTGGTCGCCATGCGGCTCAGGTAGGCGTTCTGCACGTCGGCGGGGTCGATGCCCTGTGCCTTGTACTCGTCCTGTACATAGCTCACGGCGCGCTGGGTGACGATGGAGCCCGACATGGAGCCCATTTTGTCCGCCATTTGGTTGGCGCCCTCGACGAGCTTGCTTTGGTCTACCAGACCGCCCTCGACACCCAGGCGCAGGCTCTTCATGGTGATCTTACCGCCGTCGGCATCAATCTGCTTTTGCATGTTCTGCGCCGCTGCGGCCTTCTGCTGCATCTCGGCGAGCTGCTCGGGCGTCATCGCTGCCATTTGCTCGGGGGTGGGCATGGCCTGGGCAGCGTTGTTGTCTTTCTCGCTGGACGAGCCCATCATGTCGCCCATGGAGTCGGCGTCGATGCCCTGGTTGAGCGAAAGGACGACGGTCTCGGGCAGGCTCATAATGTCGGCAATCTTGCCTCCATCAGCACGCTCTTCCTCGGTACCCTTATACGTTCGAATGCCGTTTTTGTCAGCCTTGCTAAACACGGCCTCCACAGCCTTGGCGTCCTTGGCGCTCATAAAGAGTTCGAGGTCGTCGAGCGATTCGGCGCGAATGGTGTCGGGCACGGGCGAGGCGATGCCGCCTTGCTGCACGCCCACGTCGACGATGTCGCTCATATAGGTAGGCAGTGCCAGATCGGCGTTGCAGCTGATTACGATAAGTACGATAGCTGCGAACAGTGCCAGGACATGCTTTTTAAAGAGCTTGAGAATCCTCACTCGGCATCTCTCCTTTCTTGATTGCGGTCGATAATTTCGTTGGCACGCCTAAGAAGGCGCACCATCTCTTGGGTATCTGTTTCGCCGAGCTGCTCGAGGAAAGCCGCGGTGCGGGCCTCGAATTCCCGACGTTTGATTTCGAGATCCTGGAATCCCTTGTCGGTCACTATGACGTGTACGCGACGACGGTCAGTCTTTGAGTGCTCGCGCTCGACCCAGCCCTTGGCTTCGAGGGCGCGTAGGATATTGGCGATGCGGGCGCTCGAGACCCAGGCGCGATCAGCGAGTTCGCTCGGCGTGAGCGAGCCGCCGGCGCGCATGAGGGCGCGCATGACGGCCATCTCGCCACCCAGAGCCTGGTCGGCAAAGCGCGAAATGCGCTGGTGCATGCTGCCAAACTCGGTAAAGAGCTGACGCCCAAGCTCATGGAAATCGGTATCTTCCACCGAAAACCCCTAACACTAGAAACTATTTCCGGTGGAAGATGATACCCTCATACGCGGGCCTCATACAGTAGGCAATATTAAGAGCTCATTAAGACTTAAAATCATTCAATTGCTAAAGCGTTTCAAAGAACTATCATGCCCGCGGTTAGGCGAGGGGTTGTCACCACCATGACGACTGGGACTCATATAATCGCCACGTGCGATGCTCCAACTTCCCGCAAGGAGACACCTTACATAAAGGGGGATGGAGTCGTGGCATTTGACTTCACGGGCAAGACCGCGATTGTCACGGGCGGCACTCAGGGCATTGGCCTCGAGATCGCCAAGGGCATCGTCGCGGGCGGCGGACATGTCGCGCTCATCGCAAGGAACGCTGCTAAGGGCGAGGCCGTTGTGGCCGAGCTTGGCGAGGGCAACAAGTTCTATCAGCTCGATGTTGCCGATGCGCCCAAGGCGCGCGAGACCGTCGAGCAGATTTTTACGGACCTGCCGCAAACCAACATCCTGATCAACTGCGCTGGCGTCATCAGCACCAAGAAGTTCGACGAGATCGATGACACCGAGTGGCGTCGCACCATCGACATCAACCTCAACGGTACCTTCACTATGATGAACGCCGTGTACCCGCACTTTAAGGCGGCCCATGCCGGCACTATCGTCAACGTGAGTTCCGTTGCGGGTAAAATCGGTGGCGGCCTGCTCGGCACAGCCGCCTACGCCAGCTCCAAGGACGGCCAGCCCGACGCGCGCAACGTCATCAACGCGCAATGGCTCGTATACGACTCCATCCTCTACCAGCGCAGGAACTGTCTCTTATACACATCTGACGCTGCCGACGACTTAATAGGTGTAG
>CABSYS010000071.1:0-7216 GCA_902482045.1 uncultured Collinsella sp. | reverse complement strand
GAACGTCATAGGTTCGAATCCTATACGCCGCACCAATCGAACTTAAAGCCTCCGGTAACGGGGGCTTTTCTTTTAGGCGGACGCCGCATGGATTCGAACCTCGGTCGAGGCGCGGGCGTGAAGCGGACGCGGAGCGTCCGTAGCGAGCGGGCGAGTCCGCCGGCAGGCGGGCGAAGCCGGTGGGGATCCGCATGACAACTTAATCAGCGCTTCGTAAAAATTTTCCAAATTGTCGCTTGACCCATCGGGGACTCGCGTGCATAATAATCCGTGTGTCGCGGCGTTACCTCAGCTGGATAGAGGGTCTGACTACGAATCAGAACGTCATAGGTTCGAATCCTATACGCCGCACCAATTGACTTTTAAAGCTCCCGGCAACGGGAGCTTTTCTTATATAGCGATTCGCTTGAGCGCAAGCATCGAAATACGGCTGATCCAAACTGGCCGTAATTACGCCAAATGAGTAAAAATCAAATTCGATAACTTTTTTTGAAAATACGCTTGACCATTATTCAGTCCATGTGCATAATAATCAACAAGTCGCGGCGTTACCTCAGCTGGATAGAGGGTCTGACTACGAATCAGAACGTCATAGGTTCGAATCCTATACGCCGCACCATTTGAGATTAAAGCTCCCGGCAACGGGGGCTTTTCTTTTACGTAAGCACTGCATGGATTCGAACCTCGGTCGAGGCGCGGGCGTAAAGCGGACTATTTCCTGTCGACTCGTGTAAGATTTCGAGTAGGTGTCGCGGCCCATCCGCGACCGCTCCTTCTCTAGACGACCGATCAGGGTGATATTTCGTGGCAGAGCGTCCGACATACAAGCTCAGGTTTCTCGATCCCAAAAAGCGCTTTCCGGCCATGCCCGAGCAGCCTGCGGGACGCTCGTATGGCGTGGTTTGGAAGCTCTTTGGCGAGGACCCGCATGAATCATGCTATGTCGTCGAATTCGTCGGCAAAAGCCATGTGTCGCTTTTGGGCTACGTGTGCGTTTCGGGTGAGGTCTATAAGGTGGACCGTCCCGTTAACGAGGTATCGCTGCCCGACGATCCCGACATGCAACTGATTCTTGACGAGTCCGATTCCAACATCGGTGAGATTGCGGTCAGGGGTACCGATGGGACGATGCACTCCCGGGCGCGAGTCATCGGCTCTCCCGAAGGCACCATGCGCGAACAATCCGATCGCGAGACGTGGAATTCGACGCGCAGCCTTCGCTACGGCGAGTTCATGGCCTCGATGTTCTTGCGTTACGTGATATTCGCCGATTCTGAAAACACTGTCTCGGGCACGGCAGATGCCGACGGCCTCGACGAGGGCATGAAAAATGCTGTCGACAAGATCAAGCTTGTAAAACTCCCCGAGCCGGTTGAGGTACTGCTGGGTTTTGATTCCACGCCGCTGCCCGATGCAATCGAAACGTTGCTCTACCGCATTGACCATACAGATAATCCAAGTGGCATCGAGCGCTATGCCGCCGCTTTGATGGGCGAAGTTAATCTGCCTCGCCTGCGCACCATCGCGGCCAAAACCGAAATGAGCCTGGCGCGCATCGATCGCTCGAGGCTCTTCTATCTCAATTTTGACCGTAGCCTGCTGGACCAGGACGAGATCGATACCCTGCTTGCCGTCGAGTGCCGCCTGAACCGCCTATCGGGCATCCTTGAGCGTATTGGGGCAGGGTTGGGCCCCGTTGCCTCGTCGCCAAGCTTTGAGGGTTGCTCGCTCTTTGACCTATGGCATATCAGCAAGACGACAAACGACGTTCCTCGCTTGCTCGAAACGCTGTCGAATGACAATCCGTGGGCCAAGCCGGGGACGGTTGCGTGCCAGCCGGGTGGCGAGTGGGACGTTCGCAGCCGTTTTGCACGTATCGTAGAAGCGCTCAACGTGGTCACGCGGCTCGACTACACCTATCGAGCGAACGTCGCCGAGGGCATCATACTGGTGCGATTTGGCCGCACGGTTGTCGATGCTATGCCGCAGCGCGAATACGATGCTCAAGATGACGCCTGGCGCGAGGTGGATGAGCCTAAGCGCGCGGCATGGGCCACTGAGCACGATGCGCGTGTTGCGCTTACACTCGCGGCGGCTTGCTTTTCTTCGGGCGCTCGCATCATGCGCTGCTACGTGCAGATTGCGGCTCCCGACGGCGAGCAGGGCGAGCGCGTCGTTGAAACGTATTCTTTTGGCCGTGCGGCCTATCTGGCCGATTGCGTTTCTGTCGCCAAGGATCTTGAGGGCATGGATATGGACGACATGCCCTGCAAGCATTTGCTCAAGGAATATGAGACAGATGCGCCGGACATGATTGAGCCTGCAGAGGTCCACGCCCGACCACGCGATGACCATCGTCCATTGCCGCCTGCGCTTCGCGATTTACTGCTCGCTGATACGGCTGACGAGCTTGAGGTCATGGAGGAGGACAACGATCCGTATGTCGCCCGTGTCGTCGAGCTGCGCGAGCAATCCAAAGTTGACCGAGCTGGTGCTTTCGAGGGCTTTTCTCGCCTTGTCGAGGAGCTGGAAGCCAAGTGTACTGTTGCTGAACTTTTGGCGACGGGCCCAGTGCAGACCCAGTTCTGCGACAACCAGTTGGTGCGCATGGTGCTGCCGGTGATGGAGGAGGACCGTTCCGTGCGTATCCTTCGCGCTCCCGACGCGCTGTATTTTGCCCAGCACGAGATTTGCAGCTTTTACGCCGAACAAGAGGACTTTGAGCGTGCGCTGCCCGAGGTGCGCCGTCTCTACGATTTGGCGCGCTCGTCCATGCAGTCTCACTTTGCCCTGATTAACGTGCTAGCACGCCTGGAGCGTTATGACGAGATTGTCGAGGTAGCGTGCCACGGCCTGCGCATTGCCAGCGACCGGCCTTCGATCGGTTACCTGTTCTATCGCCTGGCGTTTGCCTACTGGAACTGCGACCAGCTCGAGCTGGCGCTGGCATGTTATCGCCTGGTGCCGCGCGGCGAGGAGTCGGGCGGTAGTGCGCAGGAGGAAATGCAGGGCCTTATGAACGAGATGGGCGTCATTAAACCGCCCACGTTTGAGGAGGCTGTCGAGACCATCCGCAAGGCAGGTCTTGAGCTGCCGCCGGTGCCCGCCGTGACCAATCAACTCGCAGATGCCGCCGTGCAACTCGTCGATAACGGCTTCTTTTTCTTGGCGCGCGGCTGCATCTATCAAATGTGGCGCACCATGGGCAACGATGAGCTCGGCTCCCTCAACCGCTCGCTGGGGTAGGGGCGGCATAGAAGGGCTGGACCGCGCTTGTCATCTCATTTGCTCACCATGCCGACAAAACGAAGGGGCTACTGCTACCGGCGTACCGGGAACATTTGCGTATAGATAAGGTATAACGAATTAAGTCGTAGCGAATTAAAGTACGAATTACTGTATCGAGCAGGTTGCCGACAAATTGAATGGAGCCATTTGTATTTGCTCAGGTGGGTGGCTCCAGCAGGACCGGTAAGGTCAAAAGCGGCTAGGTCTGCTAAACCTGTTAAACTCTGCTAAAGTTGCTAAACTTTGTTAAAGTTGTTAAAACTGGCAGAGGAGGTCGAATGTCAAAAGCTATTAATCCCTTTAAGCCAACAGCGGGCATGAATCCACCTGAGCTTATCGGACGCGACGCTGTTTTGGATGACTTTGCCGAGGCTCTTGAGAATGGCCCTGGTGCCCCCGATCGACTCATGCGCATCTCGGGTGTCCGAGGCACGGGTAAAACGGTGCTCCTCAACGCATTGGGCGATCTTGCGCGCAAAAAAGGATTCGAGGTTGTCGACGTTGCCTCAAATGCCGGTTTTTGCGACAGAATTCTCGAGGCTCTGCAGCGAAATGTTCGTCTTGCATCAATGTCGATTTCCCCATCGATTTTAGGAGTCAGCCTTGGCTCCGTGGAGCTGTCGAAGTCAGCCTCTCATCTGGGCGAGGCGATGTACGATGCCGCGAAGCGAGGTGGTTTGCTCATCACACTCGATGAGATTCAGGACGCCTCAACTGAGGAAATGCGCGAGCTGGGTAATGAAATGCAGCTCTTGATTCGCCAAGGGGCGAATGTCGCCTTTGCATTCGCTGGTTTGCCAACCTCTGTGGATGGCGTGGTGGTGGATGATACGTTGACGTTCCTTCAGAGGGCGAAGCATATCGAACTCACGCGGCTTTCAGATTTTGAAGTCGGCGGATCGTTTGAGGATACGATGAGGCGTGCGGGCAAGGAACTCGACGAAGGCGTTGCTGAGCTTTTGACAAAGGCTTCGGCAGGCTATCCCTTTATGGTCCAGTTGGTCGGATATTACGCTTGGCAGGTTGCTGCGCGCAGCGGGTCGGAGAGCGTGAGTGAAGAGGCGGCTCGCAAGGGTGTCCAGGCGGCTCTTGATAGTTTCAATGCCATGGTGATTGCCCCCGCGCTGCGCAGGGTGTCGGAGCGGCAGTTCCAATATCTCGCGGCGATGGCGCAATGCGAAGGCGGCGAGATTACGAACGGTGATATTGCCAAAAAGATGGGATTGCCGGCGAATAAAGTCGGGTCGTATCGCAAACGTTTGATCGATACGGGACTGATTGAGCCTGCTGGCTACGGCTGTGTTTCGTTTGCAATTCCGTACATGCGCGATTATCTGTTGGAGACCGTTCGAGCGGACTAATAAAGACTGGAGGCATCGACGCCGCCGCTGGGGTTGCCCCGTATCTTTGTCTAAATCTGTAACATCTGGACGAAGATTCGGCCTGTAACTGTTACAGATTGAGATGATTGGGTGAGACGTCTACTGGCAAATTGGAATCGCTCCAAATTCCCTCTTGCCCATCCTCGACTGTTTGGTTACTATAGAACGGCTGTTACGGAGAGCTGACCGAGAGGCCGAAGGTGCTCGCCTGCTAAGCGAGTATGCCCCAAAAGGGCATCTGGGGTTCGAATCCCCAGCTCTCCGCCAGTTTGACTTTAAAGAAGGGTCCCATTCGGGGCCCTTTTTTATTATCAAGAAAGGCAGCTGGGGATTCGAACCCTCAAAAAATGAGGCGCCCCGTTGGACGCCTCATTTGGTTCGATGTGATATCGCTCCGGCCTACACCTCGGGAGCCTTGGCTACGGTCTCGCTCTCGGCTGTGAGCGGGCGGTTGTCGATGCGGCGGCCCAGGCGGTCGAGCTTCACGAGCAGCCACTCGATGGGATTGGGCCCTGTTCCTTCCTCGTCGGCAACCAGGTCCATGACGGCAATCTTGGTGCCGCCCTGTTTAAGCGTAACGCTGCCCACCTTATCGCCAACATGCACCGTGCCCGAAAGGTCATCGTAGCTAACCTTTTCGGTCACATCGCCGGCGAGTGAGAACACCGTTGCCTGTGCGGCGGGGTCGGCGAGCGTGGCGTCGATCGTCTTGTCCGTCCAATCTGTCTGGCTAATGCGTGCCATGAGCGGGTTGCCGTTGGCGGTCTTCTCCTGTGTATTGGCGATCGCGACCGTGACCTTGTGGCCGTAGTACCAGTTGGCAAGGGTCGCCGTATCGGTAAAGCGCTGGTCGGTGGTGGTGGAGTTCAAAATAACGGTGAAGATCTCGTCGCCGTCGCGGTTGTAGGCGCTCGCAAAGCAATAGCCCGCGTCGTCGGTGGTGCCGGTCTTGCCGCCAATGTTTCCGTCCTGACCGAGCAAAATGTTGTGTGTATCCATGGAATGCGAATGGTCGGAACCGTCGGCGCCTGTGACCTCGATCCAGGAGTCCTCGCTCGTCACGACTTCGCGGAACGTGTCGTTCTTCATTGCCTCCCGCATCATCAGCGCCACATCATGTGCGGTTGAGTGCATGTCGCCGGCCCACTCATCAAAGTCCAGACCGTGTGGGTTCTCAAAGACCGTGCCGGTGCAGCCGAGCTTTTTAGCGCGCTCGTTCATGGCCTTTACAAAGGTGGCCACGGCGTCCTTGGTCTTGGGGTCGATCTTTTTGCCTACGTACTCGGCAAGTACGATGGCGGCGTCGTTGCCCGAGGGGATCATCAGGCCGCGTAGTGCCTGCTCCACGGTGAGCTCGTCGCCTTCGAGCAGGCCGGCAGTCGAGTTGCCTACGGTGGCGGCAACGTTGCTCACCGTGACCTTCTCGTCCATCTTGCAGTTTTCGACGGTCAGGATTGCGGTCATGACCTTGGTGATCGAGGCAATCTTGACCTGCTCATCGGCGCCGCGTCCATAGTAGACGGTGCCGTCCTTGCCCATAACAAGGGCATTCGTTGCCTCGATATCGGGCAGGTTTTCTGTCGTGATGTCGCGGGCGTCGGCGGTCTTGCCGCAGACGTCGTCGGTCGTGAGCACTTGGGCGCCGGCAACAGCAGGCACGCCGGCAACAAGGGCGATGGCGCAGACAAAGCCGGCGACAAGCTGGGCGGAGCGATTTGCAAAAGAGGTGAGGGACTTCACAGGTTTCGCTTTCGACGGGATGGTCTCTTCTGGCACTAGAGTATATCGTTTGCCGGCGACGACGATCGCTGCGTGCGCGCATGGCCCGCATTCGTGCTCGAACGGGCGCAAGGGTGCTTAAGGTCGACTTAATCGCCCGCGCTTGTTGTGTGTGGCGGGCGCCGCCTCGGGCATAATGGAGCGCGAGAGGAGCACGCATGAACGAGCGCATACTGGTAGTTGATGACGAGAAGGCCATCGCCGACCTGGTTGGTATCTACCTTACAAAGGAGGGCTTTGACGTCCAGATCGCCTACAGCGGGGCCGATGCGGCCAAGGCAATTCTGGAGCAAGAGTTTGACCTGGCGCTGCTCGATGTCATGCTGCCCGATATCGACGGCTTTGAGCTGCTGCGTACCATCCGTGCTGGCCATACCTATCCCGTAATTATGTTGACGGCACGCGATGCCCAGCAGGATAAGATCGAAGGCCTTTCTCTTGGCGCGGACGATTACGTGGTTAAGCCGTTTCGTCCGCTGGAGCTCGTCGCGCGCGTGCACGCTCAGCTTCGCCGCTACACCAGCTACGGTAGCCGTGCACAGGCGGCCGAGTCGCCGACCATTCAGCTCGACGGCTTGGAGATCAACCGCGACGCTCGTTCCGTGACGGTGGACGGTGCACCGGTACGCCTCACACCCACCGAGTATTCAATCTTGCTGTATCTGGTCGAGCATCGCGGCAGCGTGGTGGCCGTGGAGGACCTGTTCCGTGCGGTGTGGAACCTGTCTCTTATACACATCTCCGAGCCCACGAGACATGCGCAGATC
>CABSYS010000070.1:0-7276 GCA_902482045.1 uncultured Collinsella sp. | reverse complement strand
TACGATATCTGCGCATGTCTCGTGGGCTCGGAGATGTGTATAAGAGACAGCTCGAGGGCCGCGTCGTCTCCGGCGACCAGTTCGTCTCGCCCGCGGAACAGAAGGCGCGCATCCTCGCGACCTTCGGCGACCTGTGCTGCGAGATGGAGGGCTGCACCATCGCGCAGGTCGCCTATCTCAACGGTGTGCCCCTCGTCGTCGCGCGCGCCATCAGCGACAAGCCCTGCGCCGAGGGCCAGGTCGTCGACTACAACACCTTCGAGAAGAAGACCGTCTTCGACTGCGCCCACATCGCCGCGCGCATGGTTAAGCTTTAGGCCCTGCGCGCCGGGGCCCTTCTTTATGTTGGGACCCCGGCGCGCAGGGCCCTTTCCAAAGCGAAGTGTCGAGCCGAAGTGTTGAGCGTCGGCCCTGAATGTTCAATGGCCGTTGTTTTCTGCCCCTCAAGTGGTGAACTTCTCCTCGGGGCTGTTGATTCCCCCACGCGCCCCCTTCCGTTCTCTGTGTTCCCCTTATACTCCTTGTACAAGGAGGTAAGAAGTCATGGACAAGACCGCACAGGACAGCTTGGCAAAGAAGCCCGTCGACATGAGGGACAGGATTCTCGAGCATCTCGAGGCCCTCACCTCTGCCGTCTCGCTCGACGACCTTGCCCGTCTGTCCACCTCCGACATCGCCGAGACGCTCATCATCTCCAGGAGTCTGGCGAGCCAGTACCTCAACGACCTTGTTCGCGCCGGCCTTGTGGTTAAGGTGGCGGGCAGGCCTGTCCGTTATTTTCATCGCCGCGCGTTCCAGAAGCGTTTTCAGGTAAAGCTCTCTGCAAGCGAGTACGCCTCGCTCGCCGACCTCATCCAGGCGACGGGAATCGCCGATCACCGCGACTTCGCGCGTGCCGTGGGCTTCGACCTGAGCCTCAGCTCCGTTGTCGAGCAGTGCAAGGCTGCGGTTCAGTACCCTCCGTTTGGCCTGCCCATCCTCTTGAGCGGCGGCGTGGGTGTCGGTAAGTCTTTCCTTTCTCGCCTTGTGTACGAGTACGGCAAGAACCAGGGCTTGCTGTCCCGCGACTCCTCCTATGTGCGCATCGACTGCGCCGGGGTCCCGGACGACGCCTCGTTCAACGGGCTTCTTGACGAGTCGATCGCGAAATCGCGCGGGGGTGTGGTCTTTGTCAACGGCATCGAGGCACTCTCTCCCTCTGCGATGGAGCACTGCCTTGCGACGGCCCTCGGGCTCGATGCCTCCCAGGATGCGCCGCGCGCTCGCCTCGTTCTTTCGACGACGCTTTCCGCTGATGACCCGAAGGTTTCCTCGGCCTACAGCAAAATGCCCATCTGTGCCCGCGTCCCCTCACTCAAGGAGCGGACCCCCGAGGAGCGCGAGGATCTCATCTTGAGCTTCCTGCGCAGCGAGGGGTGCCGAATCGGTTCTGATGTGAAGATCAGCCGCGGCGCATACCGTTGCCTCGTGAACGCGGACTTTTCCGATAACATCGCCGGCTTGCGCGCCTGCGTGACGAACTGCTGCGCCAAAGCGTTCCTCAATCGCGAGGGCGACTACGTCGTCGTTCGCCCGTATCTTCTTCCCAGCGGGCTCCTCTCCTCCGCGCAGATCGATCAACAGCCCGACGATGGCGTTCTGATCGACGCGTCCCTGGATGCCGCCGAGAGCACAGGGCCGGTCGAGCAAGCGCTCGATGCCCTGTGCTCTCTCGATGAGCGATTCTGCGCCGGGGAGCTCTCTGTCTCCGAGCTTGTCTCGCAAGCTGTCTCCGCTGTGCGCGGCGTTGAGGATCACTTGATCTTCGGCCACGGCGTCGCCTCGTCGAGGTCGCGCGCCTTCGAGCGCGTCGTGGGCGCGGTCCTTGCCGACGCAGGCTCTTCTTATGGCATCGAGCTTTCGAGGAAGGTCACTTTTCTACTGGCCCAGGAGATTTGCCTGCAGTTGTGGCCGGGCATCGGCCTGGCTAAGCGAAAGTCTGCCTGTGCGGAGCAAATTTCCCATCTCCTCGGTGCCGTGACCTCCGAATTGCCGTTTGCCTCGAGCGTCTCCGATCAGGTCGCCGCAGACATGGAAGGGGCGCTCGGAATCTCGCTCGATCACTTCACGAAGACGCTTCTGACGCTGTGCGTCGCATCGGAGTCTCGCGACGCGAAGGCCCTTCGGACGCTCTGCGTCATCTTGTCACACGGCTACTCGACGGCGACGAGCATCGCCGACGCGGCGAACCGTATGCTCGGCGTGCATGTGTACGAGGCGGTCGACATGCCCTACGACCAGCAGCTGAAGGACATCGTCGGTCCGCTCCAGCGCCTCGTCGACCGCCATTCCTACTGCACCGGGGTCGTGTTTCTTGTTGACATGGGCTCTTTGGAGGAGGCCTATAAGGCCCTCGAGAACGTTACCGACTCCACCATCGGGGTGGTGAACAACGTCTCCACCGGGCTCGCGCTCGAGATCGGGTCCGGGCTGCTCGGCGGCAAGTCCATCGCCGAGGTTCTTGGCGATGCGACCGCCGTGTGCGTGACGCACTGCAAGGTAATCGAGCGCGTCAACCGTGAGGACGCCATCGTCTTCTGCTCCGAGTCCGGGGTCGACGCCGCGGAGAGGATACGCCAGCTCGTCTCGCAGAGCCTCCCGCGCACCATAGGCGCGCGCCTGCTCACGAGGCCCTTCAAGCAGCTTGCCGCGAACGGGTCGAACGACGCCGTTTTCTCCGAGCACCGCGTCTGCGCCGTCATCGGCACGGGAGACCCCAGGATTGCCTCCGTTCCCTTCGTCGCCCTCGAAGACATTATGTCGACGGCGTCCGCCTCGAAGGTCGATGCCGTGTTCGGCAGGTGGCTCGACGTCTCCGAGCTCGCTTCTTTCCACGAGAAGCTGCTTTCGAATATGACGCTGCAGAACGTTATCCGCTCCATCACCATCCTCGACCCGGAGCGGCTGTTCCACGAGATCGAGAGCGCCGTGCACGAGCTTCAGCGCAGAACGGGCGAGAAGATCAGCAGCAACGCCATCATCGGGCTGTACGTTCACCTCTGTTGCCTCGTCGAGCGCCTCGTCACCCGCAACCCCATCGAGACCTACGTCGGCCAGGATCGCTTCGAGGAAGAGCACACCGACTTCATCGAGTCCTTCAGGCAGAGTTTCTCGAGCATCTCGACGCGCTATCGCGTGGAGGTTCCTGTAAGCGAGATCGCCTACGTCTTCGACTACATCAGCGTGAGCGCCGCCCCGGCGCGAGAGGAGCGTCTCGGCTCCTCGAGCCTCCTGTTCGACGAGTGACCCCCCGCGCCGTCACGAGCTGACCGCGCGTCTTCAATAATCCGATAACCCCTCGCCCGGCGCGAATCCGGATAGCGCCAAGGCAGTGCTGAATGAAAAACTTGATTTGATAGGAGCAAACATGAGTGTTGTTATGGCACGAATCGACAATCGCCTGCTTCACGGCATCATCGTGACGCAGTGGGCCCCGGTGTCGGGCGCAACCCGAGTCATGGTCATCGACGACAAGGTCGCCGGCGACGAGGTCCTGAAGTCCACCATGAGGATGGCGCGCCCCGCGGGCATGGCCGTCTCGATCATCTCCGAGGAGACCGCGCTCAAGAACTTCGCGGCGGGCAAGTATGACCGCGAGAAGGTCTTTGTCATCGCCAAGGAACCCGAGACGATGCTTCACCTGGTCGAGTCGGGCATCGAACTCCCGTCGCTGATCGTCGGCGGCTCTCTTGTCAAGGAGGGCGGCGTCCAGCTCACCCAGCGCGCCTATGCCTCCGCCGAGAACGTCCAAAGCTACAAGGCGCTCATCGCCCACGGCGTCAAGGTGACGGCACAGTTCGTGCCCGCTGACAAGCCCGTCTCCGTCGCCGACCTCATCTAAGGAGGGATCATGGTCAACTTCACTATCCTGCAGGTCGTCCTTTTGACCCTGCTTGCCTTCATCAAGCACGTGGACTACTACGGCATCCCGATGATCTTCGTCAACTATGCCGTCTTCTGGGGCCTTATCACCGGCGTCGTCATGGGCGACTGGCAGACCGGCCTCGTCATCGGCGGCACCATCCAGCTCATGCAGCTCGGCGTCGCGGGCTTCGGCGGCTCGTCGATTCCCGACTACGGCACGATGGCCATCATCGCCACCGCCTACGGCGTGACCCTGGGCTCCGACACGGGCCTCGCCATCGGCCTGCCGGTCGGCATGCTCGGCATCCAGCTCGACGTCGTCGTCAAGATCCTCAACGGCTTTGTCGTCGAGAAGTCCCAGAAGTTCTGCAACGAGGGTAAGTTCAATCAGATGAACGCCATCCTGTGGGTCTGCCCCGCGCTCTTCGGCCTGTGCGCCGCCCTGCCCGTCTTTGTCTCCGTGACGCTCGGCCAGCCCGCCGTCAACTGGCTCCTCGAGGTTATGCCCCAGTGGTTCCTCTCCGGCCTCACCCTCGCCGGCAAGATGCTCCCGGCCATCGGTATCGCCATGCTGCTCCGCTACATGCCAACCGCCAAGTACTTCCAGTACCTGCTCGCCGGTTTCTTCCTCTCGGCCTTCCTGAACGTGCCCATCATCGGTGCCGCCATCGTCGGCGTTGCCCTCGCGATCGCGTTCTATCAGCGTGCCGAGAAGGACGCCGAGGTCACCGCCCACGCTTCCGCAGACGCCTTCATCGGAGAGGATGAGTAACCATGGAAAACGAGAACATCACCGCCGCCGAGGGCAAGCCCTCCGGCTATAAGGTCACCAAGAAGGACCTGCGCAACGCGAACTGGCGCTGGCTCATGAGCGTGTGCACCTTCAACTACCAGACCCAGCAGGGCGCCTCGGTCGCCTACGCCCTCTCGCCGATCCTGAGGAAGATCTACACGAACGACGAGGACTATAAGCAAGCGCTCAACAACCACTTCCGCTACTACAACACCCAGCCTTGGCTCGCCGCCATCATCCTCGGCGCCTGCGTGGCCATGGAGGAGCGTGACGGCCTCGCGGCGGCGGACGCCGTCCAAGACCTGAAGATCGGCACCATGGGACCGCTCGCCGGCGTCGGCGACTCCCTGCTCATGACCATGATCCCGACCATCATGGGCTCCATCGCCGCCTACATGGCCATCGAGGGCAACCCCGTGGGAGCCGGCATCTGGTTCGCGCTCATCCTGGCCATCTTCTGGGTCCGCATGCACGCCCTCGAGTTCGGCTACAAGCAGGGTGTGAAGCTCGTCACCGACTTCAGCGAGAAGCTTCCCAACCTCACTGCCGCCGCCTCCGTGCTCGGCCTCACCGTGGTCGGCTGCCTCATCGCCTCGGTCATCGGCGTCACCTGCCCGATTAGCTTCAGCTTCGGCGACGTCTCGATGGAGATTCAGCCGCTGCTCGACAAGATCCTGCCTGCCATGATCCCCGCCGCCATCACGGGAAGCGCGTATTACCTTCTTACCAAGAAGAACGCGAGCATGACGGCCCTCATCCTCGTGGTGATCGTCCTCGCGATGGTCGCCTCCGCCGCCGGCATCCTCGCCTAGCTTCGACCCAAGAGATTGGTGAATCAATGAGAAAGATAGTTGTGGCGAGCCATTCCCTTCTCGCCCAGGGCTTCAAGGACACCCTCGAGTTCCTTACGGGTAAGAGCGACGCCGTCACCGCCGTTTGCGCCTATGTGAACGACAACGGCGAAGGGCTCGACGCGGCGGTCGAGGCGGCGCTTTCGGGCACTGACGAGGTCGTCGTCCTTACCGACGCGCTCGGCGGCAGCGTGAACCAGCGCTTCTCCCGCTTCGCCTCCGACCGGATCCACGTGATCGCGGGTGTCAACCTCCCGCTCGCCATGACGGTCGCGCTCGCGCGCCCCGACGAGAAACTCGACTTCGACGCCCTCGTCGACGAGGCGCGCCAGCAGATCGTCTACGTGAACGGTGCCAGTTCCGCCGAGTGCGAAGACGACGAATAGAGGAGGTCGACGATGAGAGAGTTCCTTAAAGACGTGTGGATGCACGGCGGTGAGGAAAGCCGCGCCATCACCCCCGAGAACATCACGGGCGAGAAGGGCCACGCCGCCATGTCGGCCAGCCACCTCGGCGTCGGCCGCAAGGGCTCGTGCTGCGTGCCCCTTGAGTCCGGCGAGACCATCACGCTCGCGGACATCGAGGGCCCCGGCATCATCCGCCACATCTGGATGACCGTCCCCGACAAGACCGCCGCCGGCAGCTTCGTCATGCGCGACCTCGTGCTGCGCTTCTACTGGGACGACGAGGAGACCCCCTCGGTCGAGTGCCCTGTCGGCGACTTCTTCTGCAACGGCTTCGGTGAGCGCGCCATCGTCAACTCGATGCCCATCTGCGTGAACCCGACGGGCGGCATGAACTGCTACTTCGAGATGCCTTTCAGGAAGCACGCCAAAGTCACGCTTACGAGCGAGCATCCCGGGTTCATTAAGTACATCTTCTACACGTTCAACTACGCGCTCACCGACGTGCCGGACGACGCCATGTACTTCCACGCCCGTTTTAACCGCGAGCGCAGCACCCGCAGGGGCGTCGACTACACCGTGCTCGACGGCGTGCGCGGTAAGGGCTACTACGTCGGCACCTACATGGCCCTGTGCGCCCTGGAGCGCTATTGGTGGGGCGAGGGCGAGATGAAGTTCTTCCTCGACGGCGACGAGGAGTTCCCCACGGTCACCTCGACGGGAGCCGAGGACTACTTTGGCGGTGCCTGGGCCTTCCTCGACAGGCCGCCCCACGCGCTGCCCGAGGCGCAGTGCTTCAACACGCTGTTCGCCGGCTACCCGTACCGCTCGACGCGCGACGCCACGCGCGACCGCTTCAGCGCGGGCAAGCCGAACCCGAACCCGATGCTCGCGACCAACGACGACGCGCTGCCCAGGCACGGCCTCTACAGGTGGCACCTTCCCGACCCGATCTCGTTCAAGGAGGACCTGCGCGTGACGTTCCAGGACCTCGGCAACGACGACATCAAGCTCTACGAGCGCGAGGACGACATCTCCACCGTCGCCTACTGGTACCAAAGCGAGCCGCACGCCGTGCTCGCCCCGTTTGCCGCAAGGCAGGACCGCGTGCCCAGGTAGGGTCGCCTCGAAACAAGCCAACGTTATGGGCGTCCGCGGTTGACCATGACTGCGGGCGTCCCTTTGTAAGGAGGATCACATGAGCGAAAAGCAAATGAGGCTCGGCGCCCTCGAGGCCGGCGGGACCAAGATGGTCTGTGCCGTGGTGTCCGGCGACGGCGAGGTCCTCGACCGTATCTGTCTCTTATACACATCTCCGAGCCCAC
>CABSYS010000069.1:0-7305 GCA_902482045.1 uncultured Collinsella sp. | reverse complement strand
ATGTGTATAAGAGACAGACTACATCCTAGATGCCGCCGATAACAGCGAGCGCGTCGACGTCCTTTCCATCGACCCGCCGCGCGCCGGCTCTACCCCCGAGTTCCTCGAGGCCGCCTGCGCACTTAAGCCGCGCCGCATCACTTATATCAGCTGCAACCCCGTGACCCAAGAGCGCGACCTGCACCACCTCCTCGACGGAGGCTATCGCCTGCTCAAGATCACGCCGGTCGACATGTTCCCCCACACCGACCACACCGAAACAGTAGCGGTCCTAGAGCGCCGCTAACCAACCCCGGTAGATTTTTGGGACAAGAAAGGGGGCGGCCCGTCTGGACCGCCCCCCTTCGTTGGGCATATGAGCCTCGTTACATCCCCTTGCGCAAATCGCACACGCCGGCTGCCGCCATCTCGCGCAGCAGCGTCTCGCGGTCACGCGTCACGATCAAATCCAACGGGAAGTGAATCTCGTCGAGCATCTTGCGCGCCTGGTCAAGCTTGCCAATGGCCATACCAATGTGCGCATCAGTCGACACGCCAATGCCCACGCCCAGCTCGGCGCAGCGCTCGGCGATCTTGCGACACACGTTCCAATGCTCGGCATCCGTGCCATGCTCAAGGCTATGGTTGTTGATCTCGATAATCTTGTGCTTGGCCTTGGCCGCCAACAGCACCTCATCGATATCGAACGGCACGCCCGAGCGCCCCGTATGCCCCAGCATGAACACCTTGGGGTGCTCCAGGGCACTGATGTACATCTGGGTCGTTTGGGCGAGCGTCGCGCCTTCGGCAAACTGCGGATTATGCACGCTTGCCACCAAATAATCCAAATTGCGCGTCACCAATTCGAACAGCGAATGCTGGTGACTGTACGAATCGCCGGCAATATCGAGCGAAACGGGAATGTCCTCGCCAAACAAGCTTCCGTCCAGCGAAACGATATCGGCCTCGGCGCCGCGAAGCACCAGCACGCCGCTCCAAATACGCGGCCAGATATCCTGGTTAATAAAGAACTGGAAACTGCGCAGGTCATTGGGGCAAGGCGTAACCATCGAGCTTAAATGATCGGCGGAACCGAGCACCTGAAGGCCGCGCTCTGCCGCCCAATATATGTTCTCCTCGATGGTTGAATACGCATGCGCAGAGAACATCGTATGAGTATGGATATCACAAGAAAGCAGGTAGGGCATCAGGTCTCCTTGTCCAGTATGGCCGTCGCGTATATTCATTGTACGCATAGCATTCGATGGTCGTAAAACCGCTCCATCCCAACGACACAACGTCCATGACAACGGGGTCTGGCTTAAAACCAAACCCCGTTTCACGTAAAACATTGTAAGCAGAGCGCTTTACTTTGGACGATACTCGTCGGCCAGCTGCTTCCAGGCGGGCAGTGAGTTAACGATAGTCTCGTAGCTCACGCAGTAGCCAAGGCGGAACCAGCCCGGCATGCCGAAGCTGTCCGAAGGCACCGCAAGCAGCTCATACTTCTTCGCGCGCTCACAGAACGCATTCGCATCGGGCTCCAGCGCCTTCACCCACAGGTAGAATGCACCGTCCGGCTCAACATAGGTGTAGCCGTACTCCGCTAGTGCATCGGTAAGTGCGGTGCGGTTGCGCGCATAGGCCTTAACGTCACTCGGCTCATCGATGCAGTCGATAATTACGCGCTGGAAGAGCGCCGGCGCGCACACAAAGCCCAGCGTACGGGCGGCACCGGCAACAGCCGGCATCAGACGCGCAGCCTGCGGATTGGTATTGGGAACCAGGATCCACCCCACGCGCTCGCCCGGCAGCGAAAGTGACTTGGAATACGAGTAGCACACGATGGTGTGCTCATAGATCGAAGGCACCCAAGGCACCTCGGCGCCATAGACAATCTCGCGATACGGCTCATCCGAGATAAGCATGATCGGGTTCTCGGGATCGCGCTTGGCGTTGACCTCGCGTAAAACATCGGCCAGTCGCGTCAGCGTGTCGCGCGTATATACGGCACCGGTCGGATTGTTGGGCGAGTCGATGATGACGGCAGCCGTCTTATCGGTAATCGCCTTGAGCACGTTATCCACGCTCAGCTGGAACGTATCTTCATCGGCGAGCGCCTCGACACACGTACAGCCGGCCTTCTCAATCCACACACGATACTCCGGGAAGTACGGGGCGATAACAATGACCTCGTCACCCGGGTTCGTAACGGCATTGAGCGTGCAGGTGAGCGAAGCCGCCGCGCCCACGGTCATAAAGACATCCTTGCCCTCATAGCTCGTACCGAAGCGGCGGTTGAGCGATTCGACGACGGCTGCTCGACATTGCGGCAGGCCCGGAGCGGGGGTGTAGCCGTGCAGCTGGTCACTCGGCAGCTCCAGGGCCTTCTTAATCGACTCAGCCACAGCAGCGGGCGCCGGAACGCTCGGATTGCCCAGCGAGAAATCGAACACGTTTTCCGCGCCGATTTGCGCCTTGCGCTCAAGGCCATAGCTAAAAATCTCGCGGATGATGGAGCTTTCCGCACCGCGAGCATACATAGTTTCGTTGATCATCTGTTCCCCTTTCGCATAGGCGCTATTGTACGCTTTAGTCGGGAAAAGCGCCGCAGCAATGTTGATTGGGGACAGACTTAAATGCGTGAAAACGCTCATTTAAGTCTGTCCCCAATCAACAGACGGCCCCATATCGCTCAAAAGAAAAGCCTCCGCAGGTTTCCCCGCGGAGGCTTTCGCCACAAAGACTATTTGTCGTCGTCGGTGTCGGCACCGGCATTGACGGCACGGTCATCGCCGGCATCATCGGATGCGGCTTCGGCATCCTCCTGCATAGCCGCCTGCGCAAATGCTGCGGCATCGGCCGCCAGCTCCTCCTCGCTCATGCGAGGTGCGCGCTTCTTGGTCGGCATGCCGGCCGCCTTGGCATTGCGCTCTTCCTTGGCCGCCAGGATATCGCCCTCGCGCTCAAGGTAGGCATCCCACTCATTGTCGAGCAGGGCGTTCACGGCGTCGCCTTCGACGGTCTCACGCTCAAGCAGCACCTTCGCCATCAGGTCGAGCTGATCGCGACGGGCATCCAAAATCTCGACCGCACGGCGATGGGCCTCACGCATGATGCGCTGGACCTCGATGTCGATGCGGCGCGCCGTCTCCTCGGAGTAATCCTGGTGATCGGCGTAGTCGCGGCCCAGGAATACCTGATGCTGCGCCTCACCAAACACCTGCGTTCCAAGCTCCTCGC
Organism: uncultured Collinsella sp.; assembly: GCA_902482045.1. Classification (GTDB taxonomy): domain Bacteria; phylum Actinomycetota; class Coriobacteriia; order Coriobacteriales; family Coriobacteriaceae; genus Collinsella. The sequence continues at coordinate 4,083 of CABSYS010000069.1, read as the reverse complement.
TCATGCCCAAGCGCGTGACCATCTCGCGCGCCATCTTGGTCGCGCGCTCCAGATCGTTGCTCGCGCCCGACGTGATGTCGTCGCACATGAGTTCCTCGGCAACGCGACCGCCCAAGAACACGGCAAGCTCGTCGAGCATCTCGTTCTTGGTCTTGAGGAAGTGGTCCTCCTGCGGAAGCTGCAGCGTGTAGCCCAGCGCCTGGCCGCGGCTGACGATCGAGATCTTGTGAACCGGATCGGAGTGCTCCAGGATGTGACCCACCAGGGCATGGCCGCTCTCGTGGTAGGCGATCGTGGTGCGCTCGGCCTCGGTCATCACGCGGCCCTTGCGCTGCGGACCGGCAATCACGCGCTCCATCGATTCCTCGACCTCGTCCATCGAGATCACGGAACGATGGCGGCGGGCAGCCAGCAGCGCAGACTCGTTGAGCAGATTTGCCAGATCGGCGCCGGTGAAGCCAACGGTCATCTGGGCGAGCTTCTCAAACTTCACGTCCTCGTCCATCGGCTTGTTCTCGGCATGCACGCGCAAGATCTGCTCGCGGCCCTTCACATCCGGACGGTCAACCGTAACCTGACGGTCAAAACGACCGGGGCGCAGCAACGCCGGATCCAGGATGTCAGGACGGTTGGTTGCAGCGATCAGGATGACCGACTCGCTCTCCTCAAAACCGTCCATCTCGACCAGCAGCTGGTTGAGCGTCTGCTCGCGCTCGTCGTGACCGCCGCCCAAGCCAGCTCCGCGCTGACGTCCCACGGCATCGATCTCATCGATGAAGATGATCGACGGGGCCTGGGACTTGGCCTCCTTAAAGAGGTCGCGCACACGGCTGGCGCCGACACCCACGAACATCTCGACAAAGTCGGAACCCGAGATGCTAAAGAACGGCACGCCCGCCTCGCCGGCAACGGCCTTGGCCAGCAGCGTTTTACCGGTGCCCGGAGGGCCCACCAGCAACACGCCACGCGGGATCTTGGCGCCCAGTTTGCGATAGCGGTCCGGATCGCTCAAAAAGTCACGGATCTCCTCGAGCTCCTCGACTGCCTCGTCCACGCCGGCAACGTCCTCAAACTTGACCTTGGGGCGCGTGGCCTCGTTGGTCTTGGCGTTGGTCTTGCCAAACTGCATGTTCCTGTTGTTGGCGCCCATCATCTGGCGCATAAAGTAGAACATGATGGCGATCAGGGCGATCGTCGGAAGCACGCTCATCGCCAAGTCGCCCCAAAAATCGGGGTCATTGGTGTTGACGATGTACTTGGTATCGGGGTGCTCCGCCATGAGCTCGGCAAGCGAATCGGAGCCGACATAGGTCGAAGAGAAGCTCTTGAGCTCGCTCGTATCGCCCTTGTCCTTCTTCGTCTTCCAGTAATGACCCGTCACGCTTCCGTCTTGAACCGTATAGGTCAGATCTTCGACGCGATCCTGCTTGATGGCGCTCACCATCTCGCTCGTCGCGAGCTTTACGGTATTGCTAGAATTGGCAAAGCCGGAGCCCATGTTAAAGAAGGCGTAGCCCAGAAGCGCGCAAGCCAAAATAAAATACAGCCAGCCCGTACGCGTGGGCTTCTTGCCTCCGGGCATCCCCGGGATCTTAGGCTCCCGGGGAGTCTGGGAATTGTTATCGTTACGGTCGTCGGGCATCTTACGAATAAACCTCCGGTTTCAAAATGCCCAGATACGGAAGGTTACGATAGCGCTCGGCATAGTCGAGGCCGTAGCCCACCACAAAGGCATCGGGGCAATGGGTTCCAACATACTTGGGCGTGATGGCCGAGGTGCGGTCCTCAACGTCCTTCCACAGGAAGGCAGCGACCTCCAGCGAAGCGGGCTTGCGGCTCTCGAGGTTCTTCATCAGATACTTGAGCGTCAGGCCCGAGTCCAGAATGTCCTCGACGATCAGCACGTCGCGACCGCGGATGTCGATATCCAGGTCCTTAATGATACGCACGATACCCGAGGACTTCACGCCGTCGCCATAGCTCGAAACAGCCATGAAATCGATGTTGGTCGGCAGCTCGATCTTGCGCATCAGGTCGCCCATAAAGACCACGGCGCCGCGCAGGACCGCAATCAGCACCAGATCCTTACCCGCGTAGTCACGAGTAATCTGCTCGCCTAGGCGAGAGACGATACCGTCGATATCCTCCTGCGTAAACAGAACCTTCTCGATATCCGGATGTTGAGAAGCCATGACAACCCTTTCTTGTGCTTATCGCCCACACACCGCCGTATGGACGCGAACTTCACATTCTAGCAGCGCACGGGGTATATTTTCCAGCCCGTACGCCATCAGCGCGGGAATACCGTCAACGTCGCACAGAATAGCTGGCGTGGGACGCTATTCCGCATCGACCACACGAAGCAGATACGCCACGCGCGTTGCGGCCGTGCATTTAAAACGTTCGTCCGTGCGAACGCCTGCGACCCATACCACGGCACCTCCCGGAGCCGTTCTCACCACGGGAACGCCTGCGCGCTCAGAAACGGGAATACGAGCCTCGTTGAGTAGGTCGGATACCTTCTTACTTCGCCCACTCATGCCCAACGGACACATCACATCCCCCGGCACGGGACCGTCTACCCACAGACGCGCCAAACGCGCCTCGGCGGGAATCTCCCCGCGCGAGCCGGCGAGCATCCGTTCGCTATCGCGATCGGCAAAGCCCAGCGTCGCGGCATCCACCATAGCGACCACCCCTCCGGCACCCGCAAGTTCGCGGGCACGGCGCACAATATCACACCCCGGCTCCACAGCCATCGGCTCTGCCACCAGGATGCGGCCCGCCCCCAGCGGCAATCGACCGGGAATGGTGACCCAATCGGCAACTAACCCCTCGCGCGCCGCCGGGGCCTTGAATGACAGCATGCCAAACTCCACGCGCGCATCGATTCCCGCCGGCAGCGTGACCGAACCCGAGCCCTCGGCGACACAGGCGAGCACGCGCTCCACATGCCGCATCTCCGGGCGAGCGTCGGGGTCGATACGCTTAATTGCCAGTCGCACCATGCGCCGAGCAATCACCACCTCGGCCGCGGCCAGTCGGCGAGCGTCGAGGACCAGTGCGCCCACCGCCTCCTTACGCAGGCAGCTTCGAAACGCCTGTGCGGAAAGCTGGGAAAGAAAGGCATCCTCATCGCCTAAGATCTCGCAGGCGGCGCCAATCGTCTTGCAGACGCTCGCGTTGCGCTGCGCCACCACCGGCATCACTCGATGGCGCACGTAGTTACGCAAGTACGACACGTCCTCGTTGCTCTCGTCCTCTCGCCACGGCTGACCATGCACCTGCAGATAGCCCACGAGCTCATCATGAGTCAGGTCGAGCAAGGGACGCACCACGATGTTCCTCCGGCGAGGAATGCTCGATAGGCCAGCGGGGCCCGAACCCTTAATCGCGTTCATCAAAAACGTTTCCGCCCGATCAGAAGACGTGTGCGCAGTGCAGATACGAGCCGCCGTTCGCGGTGCCCCCGTCTGGTCGCAGAGCTCACGAACATACCTCCGCGCCGCGGCATAGCGCACTTCGCGGGCAGCCGCCTCGATATTGCCCGATTCATTATCAAAATAGGCATGCTCAACACACAGCGGCAAGCCATATTGTGCGCATAGGCCGCGTACAAAGGCCTCGTCGCCATCGGATGCCTCGCCGCGTAGATGATGGTTCACATGCAGCACGTGCAGCCGCTCGCGCGCGATGGAGGCTACACCACGCCCATCCAGAATATCCAACTTTGATGTGCACGCCATAAGGAGCAAAGCCGTCGAGTCCGCACCACCTGATACCATGAGCACCACGGGGGCAGCCGTCTGCCGCGTTGCCAGGGCTTTATCATCAGCCCGCGATGCAGCATGGTGTCCATAATGCTGAGATACCGTTGGCATTTGCTTCCTCCTCTATTCGTTCGCACCCATTGTATCCTTTGGAATCTTATGTCTCGTCTGCACCTTCATATCCTTGGCAGCGGCTCAAAAGGCAACTGCGCGCTCATCGAAGGCCCCCGGGGGCTCATCATGATTGACGACGGTCTTTCTCGCCGCGAGACATTAAAGCGCATGGCAGAACTGGGGCTCTCGGCAGACAACG
>CABSYS010000068.1:0-7791 GCA_902482045.1 uncultured Collinsella sp. | reverse complement strand
CCGCGCGCGAGGGCTACACGTTCGCCGGCTGGTACTCCGATGCGGGGTGCACGCGGGCCTACGACTTCTCGACGCCCGTCTCCGGCGACGTTATCCTGTACGCCAAGTGGACCAAGAATGCCGCCAAGCAGATTACGGTTTCCGCGACGCTTTATGGCGTAGATGGTGACAAGATGTCCCAGCCGTGGGCAGGGGAGGCATCCCTTGCTGTCGATGAGGGCTCGACGATTCAGAAAGTCACCGAGCGCTACTTTGAGAGTCTCGGCATCGATTACCAGCTTATCAACCTGCGTCCGTATGGCTTGGGCGGCGTCGAGCTTTATAGCGTGACGTCGACTGTCGATGGCACAGTTCTGGCCAATTTGTCGACCAGTTACTGGCAGGCATACGTCAACGGCGTCCGCATCGATGACAGTCTGGATGAGGCCAAGCTCAACTCTGGCGATAAGCTCGTTTGGCGCTATCTGGTCGACAGCAAGCGTCCCGCCGAGCTTGTGGACGGCGTTGTCGTTGAGCCGGACGCCGATCGGCCTGTCGATTCCAAATCTGACGCCACTGGCTTTGGAAATGCCGTAACGAATGCCGATACCCCCACGGGTGCCACGGCAGAGGCTTGGACGTTTAACTATAAGCAGTATGTTGGCGGAAGCTATGCAAACGCGAGCGAGCCTGTGATCGTTGACGGCTACATCTATTTGGCGGTTAATGATCAGCTTCTTAAGATTGATTGTCAGACGGGTAAGGTGGCCTCATCTGCCAAGCTCAAGGCGAGCGTAAGCTACACTGCTCGCCCCGTGTATGCAAAGGGCCTGGTCATGGTGCCGCTCAGTGGTGGTTCGGTGCAGGCTCTGACGGTCGACAAGCTCAAGACGGTTTGGATGACTTCGGCAGTAAGTGCCGAGGCCCAGTCGAGCTCTTCGCTAACGGTCGATGGCGACTACCTGTATATTGGGACGGCTGATGGGACTCGTGACATAACCAAGTTCGTCAACGGCTTTGTCGTCTGCATTGACATCCAGTCGGGTAAGGAAGTCTGGAGGCACCATAACGCGAATGAGGGCTACTACTGGACCGGTGGCGTTGCTGTGGATGGCAAGTTCGTGGTTCCCACGTCTTCCGGAACGGTGGAAGTGCTCGATCAAAAGACTGGCGAGGTGTTAGGCGAGCTTTCCCTGGGCGTGACGACAAACTCGAGTATCGTGGTGTCGCAGGATGGCAAGACCATGTATTTGGTCACGCGCGACGGCAAGCTGCATGTGATTTCGTTTGACGATTCGCTGCGGAGTGAGGCGTCGCTGTCCGAAAAGACCGTTGACCTTGGTTTGACGGGCTGCGCGTCGATTCCGACGCTTCTTGATAACAACACGTTGCTGGTTGGTGGCGAAAAGGGCGATTCGTCTGCGTTGGCCATCGTTGACCTTAAGACAATGAGCGTCAAGTTTGTCTCTGGCTCTGACGGTGCGGCGCTGCCCGCGGGCGGCATTAAGGCTGCGCCGCTGGTCTCAAAGCAGGCCGAGGGAACCTACGTGTACTTTACGGTCAATAGCGCCCAGTCTGATAGCAAGGGAAACCGTATTTCCGGCGGCGGTGTGTACCGTTACAAGATGGGTGATGCCGAGGCGACCTTGGCATATGACGCATCTGGTCACAACGAGTACTGTGACTCGCCTGTTGTTTCCGACCGTTACGGCAACCTGTATTACATCAACGATTCCGGCACGCTGTTCCGCCTGAGTGACGGCATTAACGTCGTCCTGGCATATGGTGACGGGTCGTCCTCGAGCTCTGCCGTGTTTAAGGGAAACAAGCTGTTAAAGCCCGCCGACCCCACACGCGAGGGTTATACCTTCGCCGGTTGGTACAAGGATGAGGCCTGCACGGAGGCGTATGACTTTAGCGCTGCGGTGACGGCTGATATGACGCTGTATGCCAAGTGGGTCAAGAATGCCGTTAACCCTGGTGGTAACGGCGACTCTGGTTCCAACGGCGGCTCCAATGGCAATGCGGGCGGCTCTGGCAATGACGGTAACTCCGGTGGCGGCACAAACGGCCAGCAGCCTGGCGGCGCCGTTTCGCCTGGCCAGAAGCCGGTCTCGTCTACCACGACTGCGACCGAGACCAAGGACGGCGAGGATTCCAAGAAGGATTCCGACAAGTCCGATAAGAAGTCTGACAAGAAGGACGACAAGTCTGGCAAGTCTGACGCGGGCTCTTCTGCTGCAACCACCGCCAGGAAGTCCGCTGCGGCTCCGGCACAGGAGTCTGGCTTCAACCCGCTCGCCATTGTCGGCGTAGCGGCTGGCGTGATCGGCCTCGCCATCGTCGGCATGTTCGTGTTTACCAAGCGTCGGTAGGTGAGGGCTGTGTCCAATAAACCTCAGGACGCCGACTCCAAGCAACCCAACTCGTCGTTCATCCAGCTTGACGATACTAAGCGAAAGGGCGTCGCTTCGGCGGCGTCCGCCCCTCGGCGCAAGGCGCTCGTCGGTGCGCTGACGGCTGCCTGCATCGTTCTGATCGTGGTGTCGCTAGGCTTTGTCCGGCCTTCTTCCAGCGGCGCATGGTCCATCGACTGGATTGTGCAGGCCGTAGCGGGGGAGAGCGTCATTGCAGAGGATGCCTCGGGTTCCCGGTCGACTGCCGTCTCGGGCAAGACGGGGTCCATGGATTCCAAATCTTCGGATGACTCGAAGGATGAGTCTAAGGATTCGAACGAGTCCGACTCCAAGGACGATTCCGAATCTTCGGACAAGAACTCAAAGAAGGAGTCGAAAGGGAAGAAGTCCGAAGGCAAGGGTGGCAAGAAGTCCGGCAACGCATCTGATGGTCAGGGCTCCGAATCCGCCGGTGGATCGAGCTCTTCTGACGGCTCTTCTTCGGATGGCGGCTCGGCAACCGGCGGTGGCTCTGCGTCCAACGGCGGCAGCACCTCTACGGGCAACCAGAGCGGCTCGCAGCAGCCTGGTTACGTTACGGTGACGGTGTCGGTCACATCGAGCGCCGTGGGCAATCCCGTGTCTTCTGGCGGCACCTTTACCTTTAACGAAGGCGCCACCGTTTACGATGCCCTGTGCGCGCTGGGCCTTTCCGTTAACGCGCACGGTTCGTCGTACGGTACGTATGTCGCCGCCATTGGCGGTTTGGCCGAGAAGGAGCACGGCGGTACGAGCGGCTGGATGTACTCCGTCAACGGCATAACGCCCAATACGGCCTGCAGCAACTACGTTCTCTCCAATGGCGACACCGTCGTGTGGTATTACGTAACGGGCTAGGAGCCTCGACATAACACGCCAAACGGGCGGTTCGGACCAACATCCGAGCCGCCCGTTTTTCATGCGAATGGGACTGGGTCGCCGGGTCTCTCGGCAAACAAAAAACCGGTTGGAACGTGAATTCCAACCGGCTGCGAAGCAAGATTATGTTGGGCCGTCTACGACTGTGCGCCCTCGAGGAAGAAGCGGCGGCTAAAGTAGTTGTACCAGGTGACCAGGAACGTGGCGATGGCCTTCATGGCCTGGTAGCCGATGCTCAAAAACGTGACGCCCACAAACATGTACAGGTCGTTGAGGCCCAAACCAATCACCGACAGGATGGTGAAGATTGTGAACTCGCGCTTGCGGCTCATGCCCTCGCGATGGTCGAACACGTACTTCATGCTGAGCCAGTAGTTAACCACGACGGACGTGATAAACGAGATCGTGGTGCTCATCAAAAAGTCGAGATGGAACAGCTCGACGAGCGCAATGAGCATGCCCCAGTCGATGCCAAAGGAGATAAGACCCACGACAGCGAACTTGAGGAATTGCTTAGTATGAGGTTGTGCCAGTGCCTTGCGCACGTAATCACATCCAATGCGTTGACGAATCGAGCACAGGATACTTTAGAGCTTTTGCAAGGGAAACGTAAGGGCTTTGCCAAGAACTATACGAACTCGTCAAATTTGCAAGAGACAATCCGCAAACGTCGTAAATCCTTCCGTAAACGAGCAAGGCCCACGAACAACGCAGCGCTCGACGTACGTCGTCCGTGGGCCCCGTAGTGCAACGAGGAGGCTGGGCTACTTGGTTTCGTCTCCCTCCAGGAAGATCTTTCGGGTCACAAAGTTGTAGACCATAACAAGCGCGGTGGCGCAAATCTTGGCGATATTGGCCTCGAGCCCCAGGCCGGCGTTGAGGGCCAGCACGATACCGTCGTTGAGAGCCAAGCCGATCACGGACAGCACGACAAAGATGATGAACTCGCGGCGGCGGCTCATGCCCTCCTTGTGCGCAAACACGTACTTCATGCTCGCGACGTAGTTAAAGATGAGCGAGACGATAAAGCCGCTGGTATTGGCGATCAGGATGTTAAGGCCCAGGCCGTAGTGGAGCAGATTCATGATGCCAAAGTCGATGACCGTGGCGACGACGCCGACGACGCCAAACTTCATGATCTGCGCAAGGAGCTTTTGCATGGTACCTGCCTTAGGGTGGCGCCGGAGCGCCGTGGGGATGACGAACTCAGCAAGTTTAGCCAATCCCCGCAGGCGGGGCTAGGCGCGCTCCTCGATAGCACCGTTTCTATATGCATCGAGCAGTTGGCGTAGGTCCTGGATCTGGCTGCGGATCTTAGCACCGGTATCGGTGTCGCTCACCATGCGGCGACGGTCGGCCTGGTCAAAACGGTTGGTCTCGCTCTCGATGTCCACGTTGCGCGTGAGCGCTTCGGCAACCGTTGTAAAGGCCCGGTGCGACTTGAGGCGGCAGCCGCGTGAGCTCGAGATAAGCGTGTAGCCGGCGATGCCTGTCTTGGGATGATAGGCGCGACAGAAACCGCCATCGATGACCAGCAGCTTGCCCTCGGCGCGGATGGGCTGCTCGCCCTTGGTGGTTTTAACGGGTGTGTGGCCGTTGATGATGTGGCCGGTCGGCGAACATGCCATGGGGGCAACGCCGAACTCGCGCATGATGTCGTCGCAGACCGAGGGCGACTTGGTAAGCGTAAAGTACGGATCCATTGGCTCGACCCAGGTGCTCTTATCGGCGATATAGGCGCGCTCAAAGGTACGCACCAGGCGTCCGCTGGCGGGTGAGTTAAAGCCGATCCACAGGTACCACATCCAGTCGAGGGCGTCGCGGTCGCCCACGCGCCAGGCGCGGCGGGCGATGCGGTCGCAAAAATCGAGATAATCACAGCCGGCGTGCCAGGTACCCAGGCAGTTCATGCTGCTAAAGGTGCCGTCTTCGTTGAGCGGCACGCAGCCATGGAACAGCAGGTTGCCGTTGGTGACCTTGTACATCGAGCCGTGGGTGTAGAGGAAATCGATATGGCGATGCAGGTGATCGGCGGTGACAAACTCGGACACGAGCTTGTCGATGATATGTTGCTCCTGGGGCGTGAGCGTGTAGGGGTCCGTCGGGTCGACGGTGGGGAAGTCGTTGGTCGTGAGCGGCCACACGCTGCCGTCGGCGAGCGTGACCGTGCCGGTGTCGTGGTCGATTTTGTCGAGCAGCAGGCGGTCGGTCATGTCGAACTCGGGGTGACGCTGGATAATCTGGCCCTCGAGTTTAAAGAGCAGCACGTTGATGGCCTTGATCAGCGGAGTGATGGACTCGCCGGCGGTGTAGGTGGCATCGGCAAAGGCAACAAGCTCACGCAGCGAGATGCCGTAGTCGTTCTCGAGAATCTCGTAGTTGTCGTAGCGTAGGTTGTTGCGCAATACCGTGGCGATGCAGGCAGGCTCACCGGCCGCAGCGCCCATCCACAGCAGGTCGTGGTTGCCCCACTGAATGTCGAGCGAATGGTAGGTGAGCAGGCGGTCCATAATCTTGGCAGCGCCGCCGCCACGGTCGAAGATATCGCCCACCAGGTGCAGGTGGTCGACGGCGAGGCGCTTGATGAGCGAGGCGAGCGACTCGATAAAGTCGTCGGCGCTTGCGGTCTCCAGAATGGACTCCACGATGCGCTCGTGATAGCGCACACGATAGTTGTTCTCGTCCGGATGCGTGTGCAGCAGCTCGTCGATGATGTAGGCGTAATCGCGCGGGATGGCCTTACGCACCTTGGAGCGCGTATAGCGGCTCGAAAGCGAGCGGGCAACCACAATGAGCTGGTCGAGCATTGTCTTGTACCAGGTGGGGGAGTCTTCGCGCCGGCTGCGGACCAGCTCGATTTTCTCGCGCGGGTAGTAGATGAGCGTGCACAGCTCACCCTTTTCGTCAAAGGAGAGCGTGTCGCCAAAGATCTCGTCGACATGTTCGCGCACGACACCCGAGCAGTTGTTGAGGATGTGCATAAAGGCTTCGTACTCGCCGTGCACGTCGCTCATAAAATGCTCGGTGCCTTTGGGCAGGTTGAGAATGGCCGAGAGATTGATAATCTCGGTAAACGCGGATTGCTCGGTGGGAAATTGTTTCGACAGCAGACGCAGATACTTAAAGTCTTGCGGGTTGCGATCGAATGCGACCATGAAACACCTTCCGATATGGTTGGTAAAACTGATAAACAGCGTCAAACGTTTATCAGTATGCGCCGGCTATGTTTCGATTTTGCGCCGGTGGCTGAATTGTCGGCTGAACGGTTTGCTAAATCGATTTAGTTGAGGTTGATGTGTCGGTTAAGTGGAGACGAAGGGGGTGATTTTGCCCATATGGGCCCATAGCGAGGATGGGGATGTTCATGATAAAGATATTCAATGCAAATGGTTCGAATTGGTAAATAGTGGACGTTTGTATCGTATTTAGGCTTGCTGTGCGATAATTTGCGCAGCAATACTTAAGGAGCCTCATATGAGTGATTTTGTCCTGACCTGTGAATCCGCCGCCGACCGAACCCGTGAGTTCTTTGCGTCGCGCAATATCCCTGTCGTGTGTTTTCATTACGAGATCGACGATGTTGTCTATACGGACGATCTGTATCAGTCGATTACGCCGGACGAGTTTTTTGCCCAGATTGCCGCGGGCGCCATGCCCAAGACGTCTCAGGTGAGCGTGGGTGAGTACGAGGAGTTTTGGGAGCCGTTTGTTGCCGAGGGTAAAGACGTGCTGCACCTGACGTTGTCGTCGGGTATTTCGGGCACGTATGGATCGGCCTGCGTTGCGGCGCAGATGCTCGCGGATCGCTATCCCCAGGGCGGCAAGGTGCGCGTCATCGATTCGCTGGCGGCGTCTTCGGGCTTTGGTCTGCTGGCGGAATGTGCCGCCGACGTTCGCGATAGCGGCGCTTCGCTCGACGAGACGGCCGCTTGGATTGAGGAGCATAAACTCAACCTTCACCACTGGTTCTTCTCGACCGATCTGTCGAGCTACCTACGAGGCGGTCGCATTTCGGCTGCGAGTGCGATCATCGGCACGGCGCTTAAGATTTGCCCGCTTATGACGGTCGATTGCGACGGCAAGCTGTCGCCACGTGAGAAGATTCGCACTAAGAAGCGCGCGATTTCCGAGATGGCTAAGACCATGATGAAACACGTGCAGGACGGTGTGGATTATTCGGGTAAGTGCATCTTGTCTCATTCGGCGTGCCGCGAGGATGCCGAGGCCGTTGCGGCGCTGATTGAGGAACAAGTTCCGCGGCTCAAAGGCAAGATTGAGATTAATAGCATCGGTGCTCTGATCGGTTCGCACACCGGACCTGGTACGGTGGCGCTCTTCTTTATGGGTGACAAACGCGTGGATTAACTTGGCCCATCACGTCGCGCACGATTGCTCAAACGAAAACGGCCCGCCTCACGTTTGTGAGGCGGGCCTTGCTGTTGCGGCTTATAGGACAAAATGTGTGTCCCGATAGAACATCCGTTTCCATCCATTAATC
>CABSYS010000067.1:0-7837 GCA_902482045.1 uncultured Collinsella sp. | reverse complement strand
CGGCAGCGTCAGATGTGTATAAGAGACAGGGGTAATACCGTGTACTTCTCTGAGACGGTCATCTTCTTTACGAGCAACATCGGCTTTTCCAAGATTGAGATCGATGCGCAGGGCAACGAAGTTCGTAATACCATCGCGCCCAACACGCCCTATGACGAGATTTGCGAGCGCGTGCGCACCGAGATGGATCGCGAGTTTAAGCCCGAGTTCTTGGGCCGTATCGGCGACAACGTGGTGATCTTTAACTTTATCGACGATGCCGTGGCACTTCAGATCCTCAATTCCAAGATCGATGCCGTTAACCGCAACGTGCATAAGGCGCAGCCCGATATTACGGTTGAGGCGACCGACGCTGCCCGCGAGCTGCTGCACTCCATTGCCATGACGGATGCTGTCAAGGCTAAGGGCGGCCGCGGCATTGGCAACCTGGTGGAGAGCGGTTACCTTAACGGGCTTTCCGATTTTCTGTTTGAGCACCGCGCCGAGTGGCGTGGTCGTCCCGGCATGGTTGCACGCGCCGTGCCGCAGGGCGAGGGCGAGGATGCGCATATCGCATTTGAGCTCGTGCCCGGATCGATGGGAGGCGATTGGCGATGACGAAGTTTATCGCTGCAGCAAAAACTCAAGCGGGAACCAATCACCCCGTCAACGAGGACCGTTTGCTTCTTGACGGTAACGTCCTTTGCTATGGCCTGGTAGGCGATGGCGAGCGCGAGATGGGCTGCATGGCAGTCTTTGACGGTGTGAGCGAAGGCGGGCACGGAGCGGCCGCCTCGACGCTTGCTGCTCAGGCGTTTGCACAGACGACTCAGGTTTTTGGAGCCGATTCGATTGATGTCCTGCAGGATCGTTTGCGCATGGCGGGCGAGCGCGCCGAGAACGATGTCGAGTCCTATGCGGCCCGTTATGGCCTGCCCGTTGCCGCATCCACGGTTGCCGGGCTTATGGTGGCACATGATGGGTCTGCCGCAATCTTTAATGCTGGCGATTCGCGTGTGTATCGCTTACGCGATGGCGTACTTGCGGTGTTGAGCTACGACCATACGCCCGAATCCCGCCTGGGCGGCGTTGGTTTTGAGTACAGCGATGAGTCGGTCTCGCATTGCATTGAGCTGGCGGTCGGTCTTAATCAAGGCGGACGAAACTTAGAGATCAATACGACCACGTTGTTTCCGGGCGATCGCTATTTAATCTGCTCTGATGGCATCGATGGGGAGATTGACCTTGCGCGCCTGCAGCAGATGCTTGCGAGCGATTCGACCTGTGCGCAGCTGTGCGAGGAGCTGTATGCCGAGGCCCGCATGAGCGGTTCGACGGATGACGCGACGCTGATCGTGATTGAGATAGGGGAATAAAGATGTCTGACGAGACGATAACGGTACACCGAGATGGTAGCACCGGCAACGATGAAACCGTGACGGTCCGCCGTGGGGACGTACCCGTAAACGGTGAAACGGTCACCGTGTATCACGGCAATCAGGCTTCTGTACCGGGTGAGACCGTGACGGTGCGCCGAGGCGCTGCTCCGGTGTCCGGCGAAACGGTGACCATTCGCCGCGGCGACGCCCCGTCGGCAGACGAGACGGTAACGGTGGGTCGCTCGGTTCCTAGAGCAAACGGCGAGACGGTGACGGTAGGTCGTTCGGTTTCTGCGACTGGTGGCGAGACCGTTACGGTTGCAAGGCCGATGGCTGCTCCCGCTGTCGGCGAGACGGTCACGGTTTCCCGGCCGGTGACGTCCGTGGCGGGCGAGACCGTAACGGTGCCGCGATCTGCCGCTTCTGGCGGTCAAACGATAACGGTCCCACGCGGTGCGGTGACAAACCCCAATGGCGAAACGGTGACTGTTTCTCGTGGGGACGTTCGCGCCGCTTCCTCCGTGGCCGCATCTCCCTTCGTCCCAGAAGATGTGACGATTATCTCGCATGATGGCCAGCAGTTTATTGTTCACCTGGGCCAAGTTGTCGGTCATGGTGGTCAGTCCACGGTCTTTGCTGCCGAGCGGGTGGATGACGGCCTCGCATGTGTTGCCAAGGTGTTTCGGCCTCTTATAGAAAAAGACCGCACGGAATACGAGAAGACTGTGCGTGCCGTCATGAGCCTCAATGGTCGTCCCGTATCAGAAACGCATTTGCTGCCTATTTTTGCCTATTTGCACCAGGGCTTGAGCGCGACTGAAGTAGGGGCCATAGCTCCTCAGCTTTGGGATATCGCCATCACTCCTAAGGCTACCTGCCTCAGTGATCGACCCCGTAGCAAGCATATGGTTAAAAGTCGCGTGATTCCGGAGCTGAGCCAAGCGATTAACCTACTACACACCGAGTTTGGCATCGTTCATCGTGATGTGAAGCCGTCGAATGTCTACCTGTACGATAAGCAAATCGCACTTGGCGACTATGGGTCCGCTCGTTCTCTTTCCGGAATTGATAATCGTACGACTAAAACCGAGACGCGATCAAACGGGTATACGCCTGGTCACGGCAGAATGGTCGACCCTCGCAACGATTGGTATTCGTTTGGCTATACCATTTGGACTCTTTATGAGGGCAATGTCCACCCGCTCTATGAGCGTTTGAAGGACGACACGTTTTTCGAGTTTCAGGAAGCGGGTCAACCTGCTGAGTTCACCCACCCTGATGACGCTACCTTGGGAAATTTGCTTCAAGGCCTTACGTTTGAGCTTGCAAACAAGCGCTTCGGATACGAAGAAATTAAAGACTGGATCGCTGATCCCGACCACTTCTATCGTCAGCTGCCCAGCTTCGATTTCAAGAGTGACCATGCGCCGTATGAATTTGTTGGCAGGCTTTATACCGATCCCGTGTCGCTCGCTCGCGGGCTCGCGTCTCATTGGGACGAGGCAAAACAGCGCATGCAGCAGTGGCAGCTCGAGCGTCAGATGCGTAAATGGAACGAAAATGACCTTGAGACCAAGATTCATCAGATTACCGAGGCAAAAGCGAAGGGCGGGGAAAAACCGAATTACGATTTCAACCTCGCATGTGTGATTTACGAAATGTCGGGCGGCAAGATCATTTCGTGGCGCGGCGAAGATGTTTCACTGGGCGCTGGCAAAAACGATCTTCCGGCACGTATCGCCACCATGGCTGATACCGATATCGATCGCTATGCGGTGAAGTCGGGGCTTGACGGCACCGAGTCTATGGGCGTGCTCCCCTCGGGCTTTCTCTCCTACGTTCTTTCCCGTCAGGGCGAACACGACGAGTCGGTTGCGTCTATTGCCGAGAATATCAGGGCAATTGAGGATCTTGCCGTTGTTTCCGACGATCCACATTTTGCTGCCTGCCTATTGAAGGGCTTCCTTACGTTCGACGAGTTGGAAACTCATGCTGCGGCCCAGCAAGAGATCAGGAGGCTCATCGGGAACCCCCGGGCATTTTTTGCCACTTGCTCAACGTCTCGCGCTGTCGATGAGTTCTTCCTGCTCTTCGCAGGAGACGTTTCCATGGACGCTATTATTAAGGCGCGTGGTGACGCCCAGAGCGGCGGGTCAATTGACGTTGATGTCGTACTCGATTTCATGGACCGTGTCGCCGACAACAAGGCTCCCGTGCGAGCGTTCTACCGTAAATACGGCAATATGGCAGGCTGGATTTGGCTTTCCGAGCACACCGCCCTTTACGAGGCGCTTCCGGGCTCTGCCGGAGAATCCGCAATTGTCAATCTTCGCGGTCTATCTCCTTCGGCGCAAGCATCGGTTGCTTCGCTCATGCAAGCGGGGTCCAATATCCGAATCGAAGGCAGCAAGCTTCGTGCCGACATGGAGGTGACACCTGTTCCCTATGTGAATGGCTGGCAGACGAGGGACGTTCTTCTTACTCGACCGCTTACGTTGAATGCTCTTTTCTGTGCCGAGGCACGAGGAGAGGCAGTACCACGCGGATATGTGGCAGAACTGCTTGCAGGCGGTGCGGACGAACAGCTACTCGATGGCATCGGAATCAGGCTTTTGGCTCATGCGAACCTGACGCCTTCCGCCAGTTATTCTCAATTTCTCGAGGACGAGAGAAACGACGCAGATGGCGCGCTCGAAGGTGCTATCCAACGGGATACTCAGGACTACAGCATGACCGAAGGCATCGCTGATACTGCCGCGCGTATTGAAGCTGTAAAGAAAGAGCAGAGCCGGGTGCTGCGCTGGACATGCGTTGTGGCAGTAATCTACTTCGTTGCCATCCTATGCGCACGTGGCTCTTTTGGACAGTTCATCGTTATGTGTGGCACCCTCGCCCCGCTTGCAGTACTGTTCTTGGTCGCGGCGTTTGTTGGAATCTTCGGCTTCTTGGCCTTGAACCTGCTCCGTTCCTTTTCCGCGGTTGACCGCGTTCAATCGCTCGACAGCGATTTGGCGGCCAACGCAGATCTTCTCGAAAGCCGTCTGGTTCAACTCGTCGATTTTGATGGCCGCACGGGCGCAACGGTGGAAAAGCTCTTGATGGTGAGCGTTGACGAGGATCTTCCGATGACACAGGGAACCGATTTTTCGTTTGGCTCCGAAGACAAGGCCTTCTACGCCGATCCTGAAGTTATGGATAGGCTTGGCAGATTGGCAATTCGCCTTTTGCTTATCACGTCGGCCGTGATTAGTGCGTCTGGGTTTATGGGCACTGTGTTCATTGACGGTGATGTGATAGCCAAAATCGAGGTAGTCTCCGCTATCGCCGTTGATGCACTCATCTGCATTTACGTGCTGGGCGATGACGAACATCCTGGCAGCGCCGCGTCAATACTGTCATGGTCTTGGATCTGGTTGGGCCCGCTGGTCATCGCGTTTTTGCTTTGGGGCGTCGTATCGGTTCTTCAGGCGTTCGGAATGGTGGGCGCTATTATCGCCGTAGTATTTCTCATCGGATGTTTTATTAAGTAAGGGAAAATTCAACCATGCCAACTTTAGATTTTCGTAAGCTGATTCCGGGAGGCTATTCGGGGACCGGCCCGAATGCCGGCAATTCGGCTGCGCCGCGGAGAAACGATGGCCTTCATGGCACCGAGCGACGTGCCATGGGCGCTTTTGACGACATGTTGGGTATTGAGAACGTGGCGTCCCAGCGCGGCTCTCAGACGAATGCACGCTCTCGTTCGAACATGGCGCAACGTGAAATCCGAAATGACGTGATGATCAATGAGGGCTTGGGCTCGTATGACGGACGCCCGTGCTCCATCAGGATTTTCGAAAACCACCTCGAGATTGTCGCCAAGCGTGAGGGCTCGACGCTCGATAATCACCCCGCGCTCAAGATGCTCGTCCCCGGCATAGGCAACAGCAAGGCGGTGGCGGGTAGACTTTTCGCTCCGGGTAATTCCAATCCGCCGATCATCATTCCCTTTAATTCGCTGAGCGGTTTCCAGGAAGTGAGCGGGTTTATGCCCACGTTTGTCTTCAACCGGCGTAATCCTCAGACCAGAAAGATGGAGACGCACACCATCAAGACGATGACCAGGGAGTTTGGGTATGCGCTTAACCGCTATGCTCAGACGCACTTCCATTATTAATTAGGTAAAGGCAGAACACATGGCAGACGATAACCAGCAAGGGGGCATCTCAGCGCAGGAGAGACTTGCGCGCCTCTATAGCTCTCGCGTTGATGACCAACAGGGGGATGCGGTGCCGACTGCGGGACAGGCAACGGGGGCACGTGTTTCGGCAGGTGCTCCGCAGACACAAGCCTCTTCCGCCCAGGAGCGACTCGATCGCTTACGTGCGCGCCGCGCCGGTGTGCCTCTCCCGGGCGATCCGGAGGCGGCTACTCCGGTTAACAACGAGGGCGCGAATCGCCCTCGCTTTAACATCAATCTTTCGCGCATCGTGGACGCGATTCCCACTATTGTTCGGTTTTTCCCACTGCGTATTTTTACGGTTTGGGGACTCTGCTCGGTCTGGTACCGCATGTACTTGAACACTGGCGGAGACGATGTGCTGCATACGGGGCTTCCGGCGCCGGGGTATAGCGCATTCAATCCATTCGCTCTGGGTGCTGTTGTATTCATTGGTCTTCTCGTAGTTTTGACGGAAATCATTGCCGGCCCGTTGAGCCTGATCATTAAGCAGCTAATCATCGGCGCCACGTATTTCTTCCGCGGTTCCGCCGCCACCCGCGAGGCCCGCGACCGTGCGCACGCGAACTTCAGCCTGCGCCGGCTCGTCACCGAGACGGTCCGCGGCTACCACAGCGGCTACTCGGTCTTCGGCTCCATGGCCCGCGCCGCCCGCGGCGCCCGCAACAGCGCTTCCACGCTCGATTACGGCGTCGGGGCCTTCACGGGGGAGGATCCCAACGCGCCCGTCTACGACGACGGCCTGGGCGACCGCCCCTCGCAGATGGAGCTCACTGACGACGCGGCGTCGAGGATCTGGGACCTGTACTACCCGGCCTACGGCGCCGAGGGCCCCATGTCCAACCTGCACGAGGCGCTCGCCTCGGGCGACCCGCAGGACTACACGACCCTGATGAGCCTCGCCCTCAACGTGGCGGAGTGGTGCGAGCAAAACGGCACGCCCGACACGCACGGCTGGTTCGACGACCCCGCCTACCCGGGCGACTACGTCGATGCCGGCACGTTCTACCTCATGGCGTACTCGTTCTGGGAGCAGGCGGCCGAGGCGCGGCGCGTGGGGCCGATCGAACCGCTCGCGGACGACATGAGCCGCTTCATCCTGCGCCACCTGAGCGACTGGTCGCGCGAGAACGCCCACGCCTACCGCTGGCGCGGTGACTGGCGCGACGCTGACTACTTCGACAAGGACCGCCTGTAGGCGGCGGAGGGGGAAACACGGATGGCAATTAATCAGAACGGGTCTGGCCGCGGGGGCACCGGATCCAACGGATCGGATATCAACGATATCGTGAACCGCTTGGGCGGTCCGCGCGTAGTGATCGTTCTTGCCGTGGTGATAGTCATCGCGATTGTGGCGGTCACGTCCATCACAAGCGGCATCTCCGACACCAATCGGCAGACCGAGCAGCGCGCCGAGGCCAAACAACAGCAAGAAGAGGAGGCGGCGCGCGCTCAGCGTAAAAAAGAAAAAGAGGAGCGACACCAGGAAGAAGCGAAAAAGGCCACGGTGCTTACGCTCGATGAAATTACGGACGAGGCGCTGCGCTCGGACTTAGCGCTCGATGCAGATGAGGACGGCAATATTTCGCAAGAGACTGCGGATGAAGCTAGCTCAATCGATGTCGAGTCGTTTGATTCGCTTCCGCTGTTGGCCAGCTTCCACAACATCACGACGTTTGGTATCGGCGACTACGACAGCGAAAACTACGACATAAGCTCCATTAGCAATATCACTCATCTGTCCATTGGCGACTGCTCGGTGCCTCAGGTTGATCTCACACGTTTTCCTCAGCTACAGCGCGTTACCATAAACAGGCTCGAGAGCCCCGTCGATACCTTGAATGCCAAAAACATGTTCTCGTTGACGAACGTCCAGATCGAAGGCCTTGATGGCAGTATTGGGACGCTTGACCTGTCGGGTGATGTGAACCTCGAGGTTCTGAAGATCAGTAGCAGAGTCGACACGCTCAATCTGTGCGGGGCAGGCAGGGAAGATGCCTTCCATTACACTTTTACGCCCAATTGCGTTGGCAAGATCTTGTACGACAGCGACACGAGCAGCAGCCTGGTCGAGTATTTGCAAAAAATGAGCAGTGACTACGGTTACACCATGGAGCAGCAGTAGCGATGCGCTCAAGTGAGGAGAAGCGATATGGCGAATTTTAAGCCCGACATGTCTTGGTGGGATAACGAACGGGTTCAGCGTGTAACCTGTCTCTTATACACATCTCCGAGCCCACGAGACATGCGCAGATCTCGT